>CADBNU010000497.1 GCA_902796085.1 Heyndrickxia coagulans | reverse complement strand
CCTCAAAGTACGATTGTTTGCGTTAGCTTAAGAATATGCAATTGGAGCTTAAGATTTTGTCCTAGTTTCAAAGTAAAATGTCCGATGTAGCAATTGCTATTTTTGGCCAATCCAAAGAGTTGAAGTAACTCTTTGGGTTGGTTAGTTGATTTTTTTAAGGAGGGTTGGTAATAAATGAACGAAATAGTAGAAAATAACCTCATGGAAATAATTAAAGATAAATTATTATATCCCTCTGAAAAGAAAAAGGAGATAGAAAATAATGTTCCAATAAATGAATTACTTTTTCAAAAAAAAACTAATAAATGGATAGATTTATTTTACCAATATTTAAATGTTTGTAAAAATAATATAGAAGTAGATCAATTGTATTCAAACGAAGAAAATTTATCAAATCCTTTTTCTTCTTTTTTTAAAGAATTTTTAGAAATAGCATCAAGATATTTGGATTCTAGTCTAAAAAGTCAAGTTAATAATTATGATGATTTATCTAGGATATGTAACTTAACTAGTATTAAAAATGATATTATGAAATTTATTCATGAAAATTTGGTTTATGTAAGTATTAGAACCCTTATTCAAGATTTAAATGAAGAAAGAGAGAAAGGTAATCTAATTGGGGATACGCCGAAGGAGAGATATAATTTTTATGTGGATCAAATATTATCATCTCCAGACAAAAAGTTTGAACTCATTAAAAAATACCCTGTTTTAGTAAGAATTTTAATTGAATTTATTTTAAATAAAATTGATAGTATTGTAGAATCAATTTATCGTTTTTTAAAGGATAGAAGTGAACTTGTACATATATTCCATTTATCAGATGATGATATATTAACCTCTTTAACTTTACAATCAGGAGATTCTCATAATAATGGAAGGAGTGTGATTATTTTTCAGTTTTCTTCGAAAAAAAAAATAGTTTATAAGCCTAGGTCTCTATCTATCGATTTGCACTTTCAGCAATTTTTAGAATGGATAAATGGTAAGAAACCTTCTTTGCAATTAAAAACAATAACAATTTTAAATAAGGATCAATATGGATGGCAGGAATTTGTTGAATACAAGCCTTGCTCTTCTAATAATGAATTATCTCGTTTTTATGAACGGCAAGGTAATTATATTGCTATCCTTTACATATTGAACGCTACAGATTTCCATTTTGAGAATTTAATTGCAAACGGAGAGCATCCGGTGTTAATTGATCTTGAAGGATTAGTGCAGAACACTGTTAAATTACCTCGAAAAGCATCTTCCGCCTATGATATTGCATTTAGTAAATTAACTGATTCAGTCTTATCAACAGGTATGCTTCCGGCAACATTCATGCAAGCAAATATTTATGATTTCGATTTAAGTGGTTTAGGAGGAGATGAAGGACAGCCGACTGGTCTTGAAACGTTTACAATTGAAAACCCTCTAACTGATGAAATGAGGGTAATTAAAGTTCCAGCATTTTCACAAAGTAGTAAAAATAAACCTTATCTAAAAGAAGAAAAAGAAATAGCAGTTACAGACTATTCCTCCGAAATCATCAAAGGATTCAGAGAAATGTACACGTTATTGCTCCATAATAAAAAAGAACTATTATCGCAAAATGGTCCAATATATTTATTTAAAGGCGACAAAGTAAGGATAATTTTAAGAAGTACACAGGTATACTCAACATTTTTAGATTCGAGTTTTCATCCGGATTATCTAAAAGATGGTTATGAAAGAGAGCGTCTTATAAATTTCTTATGGATTGGTAAAGAAAATCATCCTGAATACCAAGATGCAATAATGTATGAATGTAGAGATATATTGAATGGTGACATACCATATTTCTATTGCTATACTGATTCGAGCGACTTATATCATCCAATTGGAATAGTCAAGCATAATTTTTTTTATGAATCCAGTTTTAACAGTTTGCTTGAAAAAGTAAAAATGATAAATGAAGAAGATTTGAATTTTCAAATAGAGATTTTAACGAATTCGCTATTAGCGCAATACTCAAATAAAACTCATAGTCATGCAAATGTTTCAAATAGAGTTTATAATCTTGATAAAATATCTGGCAATTTCCGACGGGAAAGTTTTTTGGAAGTTTCCGAAAAAATCGCTGACAACATTAAAGAAAATGCGATATTTGGAAAAGAGAATGATGTTACATGGCTGGGGTTAAATTTGACCATTGAGGATAAATGGACATTTAAACCCCTTGACTTTGATTTGTATGATGGCGTGCTTGGAATAGGTTTGTTCTATGCCAACTTATATAATTTAAATAAGAGAAAAGAATACAAAATTTTAGCTGAAAAAACTGTACAAACAGCTTTGAATTATCTGGAATATTACCCAGCAAAATTACCGTTATCTGCTTTTTATGGTTATGGTGCCTATGCATATGTATTAGGGAATTTTTCAATTATTTTTAATAATTCCGAGTATCT
>CADBNU010000496.1 GCA_902796085.1 Heyndrickxia coagulans | reverse complement strand
CCCGTTAACCAAGAATTCTATCCCTATTATACAAAAAAAACCTGTAGATTTGGCCACTAGTTAGGGACTTTGTCTACAAGCTGAAACTTCCTATTCTTGAATAGGAAGTTTCATAATAGACTATTATTCACTTAAACGAATTTGCTGCTCATTCCGTAAAAATCGGCTTAAAAACGTTTGTAGTCGTTTACTTTGTGGGTTTTCAAAAATTTCTTTCGGCGTACCTTCTTCTTCAATTTTTCCGTCGTGTAAAAAAACAACTCGATCCGCGATTTCTTTTGCAAAATCCATTTCATGAGTGACAAGAATCATTGCCATATCCGTCTCAATGGCTAGCTCACGAATAACTTCAAGTACCTCACCAACTAGCTCAGGGTCAAGGGCTGACGTTACTTCATCAAATAACATGACTTTCGGTTGCATCACCACAGCCCGGGCAATAGCCACTCTCTGCTTTTGTCCGCCTGATAATTGTTCGGGGTACTTATCCAAGTGATCTTTTAATCCGACCTTTGATAACATTTCAATGGCACGTTCTTTTGCCTCTTCCTTTGTTAATCCGAGGACACGAACTGGGGCTTCCATCACATTTCGTAAAATGGTCATATGGGGGAATAGATTAAAATGTTGGAAAACCATGCCGATATTGGTACGCATTTTTCGCAAATGTTTCTCATCAGCTTCTACTAATCTCCCCTTTTTATTAACCATATGCCATAAATACTCATCTTCAAATTTAATAAATCCGGAAGTCGGTTTTTCTAATGTCATTAACATCCGAATAATCGTCGTTTTTCCAGATCCACTCGGTCCGATCAAAGCTACTTTTTCGCCTTTATTAATATTTAAATTTAAATTCTTCAACACTTTAACATCGCCATATGACTTGGAAACATCTTCATAACGTACTAATGTTTCTGCCGTTTCTTGAACTGGATTTACAATATATAAATCACGTTCCATAACACCCATAAATTTCACCCTCTAACTTTTTTCATTTTTAAACGCTTTTCCAAATAATGAATCAACATCGCCGACGGATAACTTAATAGTAAAAATAACAATCCGACAATCGTATATGCTTCAAGATATCGGAAATATTCTGCCCCGACTAATTTTGCCTCCTGTAAAAATTCATGAACACCAATCGCCATTAACAATGGGGTTTCCTTAAACAGCACGATTAAGTAGTTGCCCATCATAGGGATGACAGGAGGAATCGCTTGTGGCAAAATGACTCGAAACCAGGTTTGAGCTTTTGAAAAGTTCATTGCCTTAGCTGCTTCCCATTGTCCCATTGGCACAGCATCAATTCCCGAACGATAAACCTCCGCTAAATAGGTACTGTAATGAATCCCTAGTGTTAAAATGCCTGCTGTATATTTATCAAGCGATATACCGATCGTAGGTAAAGCAAAATAGACAAAAAACAATTGAATTAACGGCGGCGTACTACGAACAAACTCAATAAAACCATTCGTTACATATGTGAGCATTTTATATTTTGTACGTCTTAAAAAGGTTAAGATTAAACCGAATATGGCCGCTACGAAATAAGCTCCCAACGTTACCGCAAGGACGAGCCAAATTGCACTGGCAATAATAGGAAATATCTCGATGGCGAACCCCCAATTCCATGTCATATTCTCGCCACTCCTTTCGATACATTTTTCTCAAATTTTCGTACAAGCCATACGAAAGGAAGCGCGATAAGAAAATATACAAAAAGTAAGACAAGAAATACAGGCATTGTGTAACTTAAATTCACGTTTTGTAACATCAATCCATGATAGGTTAAATCGTTTAAAGTAATGAGTGATACTAAGGACGTACCTTTAATGAGTTCAATAATATTATTACCAAAACCAGGAAGCATGATCCGAAGGGCTTGCGGAAGAATCACAATTCGCATTCGTTGCCAGTATGTCATATTTAAAGCGATCGCAGCTTCCGTCTGTCCTTTTGAAATGGCAAGAATGGAACCTCTAACGACTTCGGAGGCATAGGCACCGTAATTTAATCCTAAAGCGATAATAGCGGCAAATAACGGGGTAAACTGGATACCAAAGGCTGGCAAAGCAAAAAACAACCAAAACAGTTGGACGAGTAATGATGTACCTCGAAATAACTCAACATAAATAGTTGTAATAAAACGAATGATTTTAAAACGTGATAATCTTCCAAATCCTGCAACAAAAGCAACTATAATGGCTAAAATGGCTGAGAAAATTAGCACTTGTAACGTTACTTTTAGTCCAGGTAAAATTCGTACTAATATGTCTGCATATACATCCATGTTCTAAAATTCACCTTCATTCTATTAATCTTCGAAGTGAGAAAAGGCACAATAAATGTGCCTATGAAAGATGATTATTCTTCACATAATTCTGCCGTTGTCACACCATGTGGAATTTCATTTTCTGTGAAACCAAATTCACTAATGATCTCAAGTAATTCACCGGATTCTTTCATCTTTTGCAACTCTTCATTATAAGCTTCCCGGATTTCATCATCACCGATACGGAAAGCGGCTGCACCATAACCACGGATGGACTCTCCATCGATCACTGGTTGTTCAAAGTCTTCCACAACTTCAATTTTATCTGCATCTGCCGTTTTTAATGCATTTTCTAATGTTGGTCCTGTCATCGTTGTTACATCGGCACGTCCATTTTCTACTGCTGCGATGCTGGAAGGGATATCCTGTACAATTTCCATTTGACTATCTTTTACGCCAACTGCTTTTAAATACTCAATTTCAATGGCACCATTCATGACAGCCACCTTAATATCTTCGTTATTTGCAATGTCTTCGTAGCTATGTATATTTTTCGGATTACCCTTTTGTACGGCTAGTGATTCACCGATTGTATAGTCTGGTTCGGCAAAATCAACGGATAAACAACGATCTGGTGTAATATACATCCCCGCTGTAATGACATCGAAACTACCATTTTGTAAACCTGGAATTAAAGAATCAAACTTGACTAACTTTCCTTCCATTTCCTCAATACCAAGTCTTTTAAAAATCGCCCTTGCGACTTCTACGGATTCACCGGTCAAATTCCCATTTTCATCAAGATAAGCGTAAGGAACCTCACCGGAAAATCCTACAACGATTTTTCCTTCCGCCCTTGCTTTTTCCAATGTTGATTGATCGCTGTTGTTTGCTGTAAAAGAACAGCCAGACATGATGAGTACAAACATTAGAAAAAGTATGAGCCATTTTCGTTTCACAAAAACAACCTCCAATAACGTTCTGTATTTTTCCAAATAATCGGAAAGCACTATGTTTTTAAGTATAACGAATTAAAAATTGTCGAACAAATCGGATTATTCCATCTTATCTAATCTCCTCCCATTTCAATTAAGTTTAGTCGTGCTGAATGGACATATTCTCTAAATCCCTTTCATATCCTCAGAAAAACTTCCTATAATTGCCTTACATCCTACTAATAAAAAAATCGCCCCCCTTTGGGCGATCTGTTCAATGTTTATGATTCGGTAATTTTTTTGCCGGTGCATCGTCACCTTGTTTCTGTTTATTTTTTATATCTTTCCGTTGTTTTTCTTCTAAATCATGCACAAATTGTGACGTATCCTTCAAAAGTTACCCCCCTTTCCTCCAACTTTTAATAATTTAACCTTGTTAGAAAAATTCATGTATGCGCAATCATCCTTTTATAAACATTTGACCTGATGTTTCAGACATTTAGAAGGGAATTTGACAGCTTTCGTGTTTATCCATATCTTGTTAAAAGTCGAAAAAGCCACCATGAATAGTGAATCCAATCTAACTGCCATTTCCATTATTCTCATTTTTATTGTTTAAAAAAACACGATACACTGCTACAGATCTTCTCCGATATAATACTGCCGAACAACAAGGGACAGAGTTCCCCAGATCATGATAATACCAAGTCCTAGCCAATACTCTTCGCTAAAATCCTTGTCCCATAAATCATACTTCCGGAGACCATCAACAAGAATAGTGGTCACAACTGTTTTTCAAAAATTACTATATTAAAATTAAAACACCATCCGAAATATGGGATGGTTTCCGTTCATTTTCTTCTTAATAATGTTCTTTACAAAACTGTAAAATCTCTTCTAACTCATCTTCTTCCAAAGCAAAGTCCAAATATTTATCCGTTCCCCTTTCATACAGTTGATATTGGGCTACACGGGTTTGGTCTTCTTCGACTGCTAAAATTAATTTTATATAAATTCCGTTTTCCGAATATAACTCATCTTCTTTATCCACTTCAACATCGAGAATAAATTCATAACGATCCCCTTTTAAAATACCAGTGGGATCCAAGAGCTTTTCTACACTATATTCAGTGATCTTCATATAAAACCTTCCTTTATTCATTTTTCCAAACTTAATTATGCCTATGTTTATTCGTAAAAACAAGTCTATGTTTCAAAATACCTGTTAAATGAAGCATACTTTTTTATATTGGCAATAATATAAACGTCATGATGAAAAACCATAAAAAGAAGTTGACCGTAATACTACAGTCAACTTCTTTTTATTAATAACCGTTTGCACGATTCATTCGTTTGAACAATTTAACGACAAACCATACAATGATTAAAATTGCTCCAACATTAATAAGGAATCCAAGGAGTGAACCAAAAATCCCCCATTGGGCGAGTAAACTACCGAATAATAATCCAGCTAATCCTCCTGCAATTAATCCTCTCATAAACCCGCCTGTACGTGGTTTTGTCGTTGTCTGTCTGTTATATGTAGAATTCGTTTGTTTCTTTTGAAAATTAGTTATTCCACTTTTTGGAGTTCCACCACGTTTAAAAGATTTTGCTTCAACGGTCGTTGGTTGTTCATTGACGAATAAAGCTCCAACAGGAGTGGAAAAAATTAAAAAAGCTGCTAAGAAAACTGAAATCATTCTTTTCATAAAAATCCCCTTTTTGATTTTTATTTTCAATATAAATTGTACTATTTTTTTAAGGGATTGTATATTAACTCACATTAAATGATCAGTCATTTGCAAATTTCTTTATTATCTCGGTTTCATTCCCCTTACCTACAATGACCATATCTGCCAAATCAATAAATAAGCCCGTATCGACTACACCGGTAAGCATTTTTATTCTCTGATGTAACAAGGAAGCATCATTTATTTTTTTAAAATAACAATCTAAAATATAATTGTTATTATCTGAAATAAAAGTTTTATTTCCAACTTGACGTAATTTGACTTCACAACCGAATGCAGCAATATTGTTCGCCGTTCCTTGCCAACCGAATGGAGTTACCTCTACAGGTAGAAAATGGTTTCCTAATTGTTTACTACATTTACTTTGATCGACCACTATGATAAATTGATTCGCAAATTCAGCAATTATTTTCTCACGTACAAGGGCTCCCCCTCCCCCTTTAATCGCATTTAATTTTTCGTCCACTTCATCTGCTCCGTCGATAGCAACATGAATGTTATCAATTTCTTGAAAAGAAACAATCGGAATGCCAAGGCTTCTTGCCAACTGTTCCGTATTTTTAGAAGTGGGTATACCTTTTACATTTAACCCTTTTGACACTAGCTCTCCTAATTTTTGAATAAACCAATAGACAGTTGAACCTGTTCCGAGACCGATTGTCATTCCATCTTCTATAAATTCAACCGCTTTTTCACCGGCTATCTTTTTTTCTAAATGAATATCGTACAATATTTTGCTCCTTTCTAAGTGATAAATCAATTATTTGGTAGTATTTGCTTTTGTCAGTCATTTTATTTTTTCTCGAAAAACAAACTTAGTTCTTTTTATAAGTTTAACTAATGTTTATATATAAAATAAATAAAATTTACTTATAACAAAACTTCCATATACTATTCATTGAAGGGAGTGATCATTAAATGGAATATGGAATATTATTTCTCACTGGCATTTTTGCGACAACAGTAGGAACATTGGCGGGGAGTGGTGGATTTATCAATTTTCCCATTATGATCTTACTCGGTATCCCGGTTCATTCTGCAATCGCTGCAAACAAAGTCTCAAATACCATTAGTTCTTTTTCTAGTTTTTTTTACTTAATTAAAAATAAAAAAATTTCATTGAAAGAATGTTATTGGATTTTCCCAACAAGTATTTCTGGCGGAATTTGTGGGGGATTGATTGCCAATTTTTTACCAGCATCGACTATGCTAACTGTAGCACTTACACTATTAGTTTTCGCTTTCATCACCTCATTTTTCAATAAAGAGACCTTTACTGGAAATCAATCTTTAAAACCGAAAAAATCCAGTCTTTCAGGTCTTTTTAGTATTGGGATGTATGATGGACTATTCGGACCAGGTCAAGGAACACTAATGATGCATTTACTCAATTACTTAAAGATATCCTATGTCCGTGCAGTCGGCTATGCACGGTTAGCCACTTTTTCTAGCTGTTTCGGCGCCGCCATTACGTACATTTCGACTGGAAAAGTTATTTGGTCATACACAGTCTGTCTGCTTCTCGGTTCATTAACAGGGGCTCAAATTGGCGTTCGTATTGCTGAAAAAATAAGTCCGAAACTGGTGAAGCCGATTTTACAAATTGTGACGGTTTTTCTTATTATTCAAATCGTCATTAGTGAACTTTTTCATTAAAAATGTGCATTTGACAACTAGGTCGCACTCTCATTCCTTTTTCCTTTGTTTCAAGTACTTATAAAGTATGACAGTAATAAATAGTGTTATACTTATCACGATGATAATAGGAAGACCACCGATAAAAAAAACGGTCATGGTTGATACTAATTGCATTAAAATTTTAACACTTTTCATGAACATTTCTTTCGATTTCTCCCAAGTATTAACCGTGCCAACTCCTTGGTCCGTTAATTTGGTATTGTTTTCGGTAAGGTGAATGGTAATGGTCGCAAATTCGATCCGATTTTCTAAATAATTCATACGACCAAGGATCGTTTCAATTTCTTCTTGGACCATTGCCAAGTCTTTCGTTACAGCCAACAAATCCTCGGTTGTTTCCGCCTGTTCCATCAATGTCATGAGCCTGCTTTCAACAGCACGTTTAGATTTCAATCGTGAATTTAAATCCACATATTCCTCGGTTACATCATCACCAGAAATCGACTTATTCTTTACTTTGTAACTATCTTTTTCAATAAAGGAAATGAAAGCCTGAAAATGTTGTTGAGGAATACGAACGGTTATATCCCCAAAAATTGAATTATTTTCACCATACATTGTAGACGTCACGATGTATCCATTCCAATCCTTTACCTTTTTTGCAATATTATCGAGTGATTGATGGTAATCGTTCACTTCTACTTGTAAAGTTGCAGAATAAGTTACTTTCCGCCCCATGTCATCCAATTTTGTTCCTTCCATTGTCTTCTTATTTTCCAAGTAACTTTGTTCCGGTTCAACAGCCAAGTCTTGTTCTACTTGACGACTTTCTTCTGCTGAACTGGCATGATCATACATTTTTTGTGAATGTGCATCACTTCCTTTTTCATCTAAAGTACTGCAAGCGGTTAACAGAAAAACGATGAAAAAACAAAATACAATATGAGCAACCTTTTTCAACTAGACACCCCATTTGAATGTTTATCAATATGACGGTAAATAATCAAAAAGGTTGCATCGTTTCTTAAACAAAAAAGAGACAACTTATCGCTGTTTTACAATGATAAAAAATGTTTCATCTATGAATTGAAATAAATGATTAATTGTAATAGATGATTGCTAGTACAACAGCTAGTACAAAAAGAAGTAACGCAAAATAAATCCAAAAAAGCCGCTTCATATTTTTTCCTTTTTCAGCATAGTAATTATCGTCGCTTGGATCTTTAGCAACTTGCATAGTGCCGATAAATGCAATCATAATAAACAAAACACATACAACAAATATAAGTAACAACAAAGTCCCTCACTTTCTTTCATTGTCCTTTTTGTATCTATTCTATAGATAAAGTTTTTTTCCTCCTTTATGGCAAACTTTATATATTCTATGAAATGACATAAAATAAAAACTACCACAATAAGTGGTAGTCAACTCGAAAGAATTACTGACGGACATGTCCCGTACCTTTTATGAAAAATTTACTCGATGTTAATGCTGGTAAGCCCATTGGACCTCTTGCATGTAGTTTTTGCGTTGAAATTCCAATTTCAGCTCCATAACCGAATTCAAATCCGTCCGTAAATCGTGTTGACGCATTATGATAAACTGCCGCCGCATCAACATTTTGTAAGAAAGTATTCGCATTCTTCTCATTTTCCGTAATGATCGCTTCAGAATGATTTGTTCCGTAAGTATTAATATGTTCTATTGCTTCTTCCATATTGTTTACAAGTTTTACACTTAGATCTAAAGATAAATACTCCGTTGCCCAATCTTCTTCAGTAGCAAGGACAGCATCAGAATAAGCTGCTTTTACTTGTTCATCGCCATGGATCGTCACTTGATGTTGTGCTAATTTATCTAAAAGTTGTCTACCAAAATTATGAAACCAATTTTCATGAATTAATAAAGATTCAACAGCATTACAAACAGACGGGCGTTGTAATTTTGCATTTAGTACGACTTCTTCGACCATGGATGGTTTTGCTGATTCATCGATATAAATATGACAATTTCCAGCCCCAGTTTCAATAACCGGTACACTTGCTTCACGGACCACCGTTTGAATTAAGTTTTTACCTCCACGTGGAATGAGTACATCTAAATATTCATTTAATTGGAATAATGCTTTTGCCGTTTCTCTTGAAGTATCTTCAATTAATTGAACAGCATTTACAGGGACTCTACTATTTTCTAATGCCGTATGAATTGACTTTACAAGCGCAATGTTCGATGATTTAGCTGAAGAACTTCCTCGCAAAATAATCGCGTTACCCGTTTTTAAAGCAAGGGTGGCCGCATCGATTGTTACATTCGGCCTTGCTTCATAAATCATGCCGATTACACCGATTGGAACTCGTCTTTTTTCAATATATAGACCGTTTTCTTTCGTGATCGTTTCTAACACATCGCCAATGGGATCTTGTAATTCTATTACTTGACGAATTCCTTCTACCATTGCCTTAATTCGGTCGGAATTTAACATAATTCGATCAAGCACCGCTTCAGATAACCCATTTTTCCGACCGGCTTCTAAGTCAACTTGATTGGCTTGTAAAATTTCTCCTTCATCTTCCAATAATTGTTTCGCAATCCTTTCTAAAGCCACATTTTTATCTTCTGTTCGTAAACTTGGCATTTTATAACTTGCCCTTTTTGCCAATCTCCCTTTTTCCAGTACTTCATTCGCCATTTGAATCTCCTCCCTAACGTTTTAATTGAACCCAATTATCGCGATGGATGACTTCTATTGCTGGTTCCTGAAATTCTGGCCCCTTTTCCTTTCGCTCCTCAATATGAGCACTTAACTCTTCTGATGAACAACTTACTTGTCCTTTACCGATAAGGCCATTTACCCCCATTACTTCAACAACGTCACCTTTTTGAAAAGCACCTCGAACTTTGAAAATACCGGGTGATAATAAACTTTTACCATGGTATAAAATCGCCTCAACGGCTCCTTGGTCAATATAAAGATGACCGGTTGATTCGGAATGAAGAGCAATCCATTGCCTTTTTGTGTTTATTGAAGTTTGACTTCGATTAGCAATATAGGTCCCATCACCTTTTCCTTCCAATACATCCAATAATTTATTTCTTCCAAAACCTGTACCAATAAAGACGGAAACACCTAAGTATAGAGCTGTTTGAGCTGCAAGCAACTTCGACCTCATCCCACCGGTCCCTACTTTCGAACCATTTTCATCAGCATGTTGGAACAAGTCTTCAGTTATTTCTTCAAGAAAATAAAACTTTTTTGCCTTTGGATTTGTTCTCGGATTGCCATCGTAAAGTCCATTGATATCCGTTAAAATGATGAGCCGATCAGCATGAATAAACCCACTTACAAGACTTGATAACATATCGTTGTCACCAAAGGTGAGCTCATCGACCGACACCGTATCATTCTCATTGATAATCGGTAAAATCCCTCGGTCAAGCAATTCCGATATCGTTGCAAACGCATTTTGATATCGTTTACGGTTCGAAAAGTCAGAGCGGGTAAGCAAGATTTGTGCAGCTGTAATGTTATAAGCTTGGAATTTTTCCATATATGTTTGAATAAGCAACCCTTGCCCTACACTTGCAGCTGCTTGTTTTCCTTTTAATGTAACAGGACGTGCCGGGTATCCTAAACTTTTAAACCCTGCGGCCACTGCACCCGATGACACGAGAATAACTTCATGATTCTCTTTACGAAGGGCAGCAATAGCTTCAACATGATCGTTTAACTTTGCATAGTCAATTTCCCCTTTTTGATTGGTTAGTGAACTACTTCCTATTTTTACAACAATTCGTTCCTTAGACATATGAAATCCCTCATCTTGTTTTTATCTTAAGTTAACAATCTATTTAATATTAAATAAAAAAGCCCTCTCATCCTGCATTGACAGGACGAAAGAGCTTATCTTCCGCGGTACCACCTTCATTGGGTGATCAAACACCCCACCTCAAATCTTTAACGCAGATTAACGCCCATGTTTGCATGGGACTCGGAAGGTAGGTTCTGCAAGTTGACTATGACGGAATCTTTCAGCCTCCGGATTCCGCTCTCTGCCATAGCAAGCACTGCATACTAGTCCTTCGTTAACGTTCGAATATTATTGAATATATTATGGGACGAAAAATATAAGTTGTCAATATTATCTTATTGATTTTTTCGACAAATCCGTGAGTGGTATCAAGTTTACATAATAACAACGGACAATAAGTTCATTATCCAATTTCTGAATCGTTTCTTGGAAACTTCTTCTTCGGAATAATAAACGTAGACTTTAATGATGAAACAAAGGTATGATAAATTAGAAATTTTAAATATGTAGGTGATGTAATTGCAACCAATAATCGATGCTCACATTCATTTCGATCAATACACATTAAAAGAACAACAAGGAATAATGAAAGAAATGGAACACTATCAAATTCATAGCTTAATATCGGTATCAACGAATCTTTCTTCTGCTGTTGAAAATTTAGCATTATATCAAAAAGATGAAAGGATCAAACTCGCCTTTGGTTATCATCCAGAACAACCCTTGCCAACCGATGAAGAACTGGCAGATTTGATTCAATTCATGGATAAAAATCATCAAGCTATGGTTGCCATCGGAGAAGTCGGACTCCCTTATTATACAAATGTAAAAAGTCTTGAAGGCTATCTTGCATTATTGGAGGAATTTTTTAAACTAGCTGTAAAATGGAATAAACCTGTTGCACTTCATGCGATTTACGAAGATGCTCCAATCGTTATAAATTTATTGGAAAAATACTCCATCCAAAAAGCCCATTTTCACTGGTTTAAAGGGGATACCAAAACCATTCAACAAATGGTTGAAAATGGTTATTTTATATCTTTTACTCCCGATTTAGCTTACGAACACGAAATCCAAAAAATCGCAGCCACATATCCCCTATCATTAACGATGGTTGAAACCGATGGACCTTGGCCCTTTGAAGGACCATTTCAAGGACAAAAGACCCATCCAAAAATGATACATGAAACCATCCGTTATTTAGCAAAAATCAAATCGACACACGTTGATGAAGTCTACAGACAGTTATACAACAACACCATCCTTTTTTATTCGATTTTTTAGTACTTTAGCACCGTAATAAATTTTTCAAAAAATTTGTGTTGACTTTTTGTAATGAACTATTTAGAATAAACATAAAATTTAACCAGTTAAAAGTTAATATTTTTACAATCTACTCTTATACAGAGAGGTGGAGGGACTGGCCCTGTGAAGCCTCGGCAACCATTGGAAAGATCCAAACGGTGCCAATTCCAGCAGGTTTGAAATGACAAACCTGAAATATAAGAGGGATTGTGATATATGAAAATATTCTTTTCGTACATCACATGACCTCTTATTTTAAGAGGTCATTTTATTTTGGAGGTGATGTACAAAAATCTATGAACTTAAACTTTCTTTTTTTAATTAAAAAATATTTAGAGGTGATTGGAAAATGGCGATTGAAAAATTTAATGTAAAGGCTACATGGAAGGAAAAATTATTAATTGAAACGGAAGCAAGAGGTCACAAAGTCATTGTTGATGAACCAGTTTCATTAGGTGGTACTGATCAAGGATCAAACCCTGTTGAACTTGTTCTTTCTGCTCTTGGTGCATGCCAGGCAATTGTTATCCAAACTTATGCGAAACAATTTGGGATCAACATTGAGGATCTTAAGATTGAATTGGAAGGTGAACTTGATACGGACGGTTTTTTAAATAAATCCGATGTCCGACCTGGATATTCTCATATTGAATCAAAATTTGTGATTTCAACAGATGCTCCAAAAGAAAAATTAGAAACATTTATTCAGTTTGTGGAAAACCATTGCCCTGTAGGTGATACGATTAAAAATCCTGTTCATTTAACTTCAAAAATTGTCGTTGAAAAACCTGTTAAATAAAAAAACAATCTAATACCAAGTAATCAGATATGGCTACTTAATTTTAAAAATGGAAAGGGTGTCATGATGGGTAAACAAATACATTTAAATGGATTTGTTCAAAATTCTCCGTCCCCACATTCAACTGGACTATGGAAACATGAAAAAAATCATAGCCGCTATCATAACCGGTTGTCTTACTGGGTTGATGTTGCTCAAACATTAGAAAAAGGGAAATTTGACGCTGTTTTTATTGCCGATGTTTTAGGAACATATAGCGTGTATCAAAACAGCTATAAACCTGCTGTAAAAAATGCAGTCCAAATTCCAGCACATGATCCTTTACTACCGATTTCAGCGATGGCACTAGCCACAAAACATATTGGGTTTGCTGTGACGATTTCAACGACCTATGCACAACCTTATGCATTAGCACGTCAACTCTCAACATTGGATCATTTAACGGAGGGAAGAATTGGTTGGAATATCGTTACCTCTTATTTAGAAAGTGAAGCAATTAATCTTGGCCTTAAAAGTCGACTACCCCATGACCTTCGTTATGAAAGAGCAGATGAATTTTTAGACGTGGTCTATAAACTATGGGAACATAGTTGGGAAGATGATGCTGTCACACTTGATATCGCACAAGATGCGTTTGCAGATCCAGACAAAGTTCATGAAATAAACCATGAAGGGGCATTTTTCTCCGTGCCTGGACCGCACATTGTAGAACCTTCGCCACAGCGTACGCCGGTTTTATTTCAAGCTGGTGCTTCACCTAAGGGGAAACGATTTGCAGCAAAACATGCAGAAGCTGTATTTACAAAGCATCATTCACTCGATGCATTAAAAATATACTCAAATGATATTCGTACACTAGCTAAGGAATACGGTAGAAATCCAGATGATATAAAAATATTCCCGCTCGTTTTACCGATTGTTGGTTCTACAGAAGAAGAAGCAATTGCAAAATATGAAGAATTGAAAAGCCATGTTAGTTACGAAGGTACACTTGCATTATTATCCGGTCATACCGGCATTGACTTTTCAACTTACAATCCAGATGACTATATTGTAGATATGGAAACGGAAGCGATGCAGGGAAACCTTGATCTTTACGGAAAAGATCCGAATAAAAAATGGACTTTACGAGAAGCTGTATTAAATCATGGACTAGGAAACGGAACAGTTAAATTTATAGGTACACCTGAGCAAATTGCCGATAAGCTTGAACAGTGGGCAACAGAAGGTGATGTCGATGGCTTCAACATTGCTTTTGCCTATTCACCAGGTACATTCAGAGAATTTGTCGATTATGTCGTTCCTGAATTACAAAAACGAGGAATATATCGTAAAGAATACGAAGCTGGAACATTACGAGAAAATTTATTTGGAAAAGGTCATGTATACTTACCTGACAACCATCATGCAAAAAAATTGAGTCTCGCTGTCAAGTAAATGCCCACTCGACAAGTAGGTCAAAAATCGGTTAAATTTTGCGTAAACGGAGGGTGTCCATGAACGTATTAGAATTATATATATGGATAGGTATGACGATCTTTGTCTTGATTATGATTCTATTAGGTTACCTTGGTGGTCGAGGTACAAAAAATATTGATGATTTTGCGATTGGCGGCGGTCAACTCGGCCCAGTCCTTTTAGGGCTGGGATTTGCTGCCACATATCTAAGTGCCGCTGTATTTTTAGGTTATCCAGGTTGGTCTTATGAATGGGGCTATGCCAATCTATGGCTGATGTTAGCGATATTTGGTGGAGGGCCGATCGGCGCTCTATTAGTAGCAAAAAGGGTGCGAAAGATAAACACAAAGCAAAAATCTTTATCTTTACCAGATTGGTTAGGCGATTACTATAATAGTGACATTTTAAGAGTAGGTACAGCACTTCTCCTTTTGTTTAATATTTTTTATATCGCTGCTCAGTTTGTTGCTGGAGCAAGAGTGTTTGAGTTCACAATGGGGTTATCTTATCATACAGCGCTTACTTTAATTGCTGCCATTGTCATAGTTTACGTCTTCATTGGCGGAACGCTTGCTGACTTATATACAGATGCTGTTCAAATTATAATGATGACACTGGCTGGGATCATCATTTTTATATCAGGTATAGTTCACTTTTGGGAAGGAAGTATTACGAATACTTTTGAGGTGATTACGGAAAATCTAAACGCCCAAAATCCAAATTTAGTTGGCATTTTCAATCCGGAATCACCCTATTTTGATTCCATTTCTGCCGTAATTGGAGCAATCCTAATTCAAGCAGCCTTTGCTGCAACTGCCCCACAGTTATTTAATAAAGTATTAGGATTAAAAAATGAAAAAGACATCGGCAAAATGATACTCGTATATGTATTAGTGATGTTCTGTTGCGTTGTCACTTTATTTGGTGGGATATATAGTCGCGCAGCCTTTGGTGATAACATCGAGGTTAGTGATATGGCATTAATTGAATACATTATTCAATTTTTCCCTACGATTATCGCTGCTTTTATGTTAATTGTCATCTTAGCTGCTGCCCTTTCAACAACAGATGGCTTATTTGTATCCATTTCGACTGTATTTGCCAATGATATTTTTCTAAAAGTATTCGTACGACGAAACATTATTAAGATCAATGACAAAAAAGCACAGCAAATTGCAATCCGAATAAGTAGACTTGCAGTATTAGCTATTGGAATTGTGTCTTATCTCATCGTATTAAATCCGCCGAAATACATGGGAGATCTCTTATGGATTGGTGTATCGGGGATTGCTGCAGGAACGGTCGGACCGGTTCTTTACGCCATCTTCGGTAAGAAGAAGCCTTCCCCACGGGCTGCGGAATTATCGATGATCATTGGTCTTGCATCTTATTTCATTCTCTATTTTGGAAAAATAGAAAAAAGTACAATGGCGGCTGGAGCTTGGGCGACATTAATCGGCATTACCGTCATGTTTATTCTCGCAAAATATTTCAAACAACCACAACTAGAAATACCTTCTCAAAAAGATGCCATTTAATTTTATTTAGAATGGAGAATTGCATATGTTTGTAAATCCTATGCTAACCATTTGTATTTATGGAATAAGCTTTTTTATATTAACCATATTGTTCTCACTATGGAAATGGTATTTTAAACAATAGTATCGCTCAACAAAGACAATGTGGAAATAATAATAGAATGATATCGAATTAAACAGGACAGTTGGCCCACATTACCTACTGTCCTGTTCATTTTAAGCTCTTGCAGCGATAACTTCAATTTCGATTAAAACATCTTTCGGTAAACGGCTAACCTCAATCGTTGAACGAGCCGGGCGATGATCACCTAAATGTTTTGCATACTCTTCATTTACAGTTGCAAATTGTTCCATATCTGCTAAGAAGATCGTTGTTTTTACAACATTATTTAATGTTAATCCTTCACTTTCTAAAATAGCAGAAATATTTTTCATGACTTGATTAGTTTGTGCAACAATATCCTTTTCCACCACTTCATTCGTTTCTGGGTTCACAGGAATTTGTCCAGATAAAAACAAGAAGTTTCCTACTTCAACCCCTTGTGAATATGGTCCTATCGCTTTTGGAGCTTGATTTGTTTCGATTTTTTTAAACATGATGTAGTCTCCTTTCACTATTTCAATATGTATTATATATAGATATTATATAAATTATCGATTTTATTTTACAATGTCTTCTAGACGTTGTAATATAGCTAAAAATACACCTTCATCAATAGCGCTTGCCCAGACGCCATCAGAATACTTTTCTCCCCTTACATAAAAGGTTAAAATCGATTTTAAAAGTTCTAAATCCGCAGTTGGTATTAAATCAGCCGGTGCATCAATTTTTGATTTATATTTTTCGAGATGATCAAAATATTGGGGATCAAGCATATCCGCCTCATATAAATCATTTATAAATTGTTGTACACCGTCATCATATTGAATAAAACCGAGTTGAACAACACCTGATCTCGACTCACCTGGCTTATTCCATTTAAAAAATTCATTTTGTTCGTTACTGAAATAATCTATAAATGTTTGAATTTGAGCTTTCGAAAGCATCATTGTTCCCCCATCCGGATGTACAAGTAAACGTTTTAATTTTATTATACCTTTTTATTGTCACAGTTTAAATAATGAAAATGGTATTTATTGTATGTTTAAATTTTGAAAAAATAAACCAGCCCATCAACAGGAAATATGGACTGATTCGGAAGGTAAACGATTTCAAATGGTTTATACACGGTTGGAAATAAACCGGCTACATTCTTTCGCAATTAAATCTTTATCATTATCTAACGTCGCCACGTGATAGCTATTTTTCAAAAACACAATCGACTTGTCTTCCGTAGAAATCGAGTGATAGATTTGTTTCGAATTTTCAGGTGGTACCACATGGTCAACGATTGAAGATATGATTAACGTTGGAACTGTAACTTTGTACAAATTTCCTCGCACTTGGTCCATTAACGTGATTAAATCACCTAATGACTTAACTGGAGTTTTTGAATAGGCAAGTTCAGCTACCCCAGCCATTTTTATATCTGAGCCGATCCCTTCTATAAAACGGGTCCCACTGTTTTTCATATTTTCATAAGTTGCCTTTAAATTAGGAATGTCAACCGCTGCATTTATAGGAATAATGCCCGCAATATCAACATACTTCTGAGCTAGATATAAGCTTAAAGTTCCTCCCATTGATAGTCCGATGATAAAAATTTTCGAACAAGTTTGTTGCAAACGTTCTAAACCTTTTTCCACATCACTTATCCAGTCTTTATATGTTGCTTGTTCCATATCTTCCGGTTCTGTCCCATGCCCGGTTAAACGCGGCCCGTAAACGGTGAAACCGGACTTTGCGATTTGAGTACCTAGATAGCGCATACTTTGAGTTGAACCTGTAAAGCCATGATTAACTAATACGCCAATTTCATTTCCAGGAAAGTAAAATTCCTCAGCTTCTGGATGAACTTTATATACTTTTTCCAAGTTCGACCACCTTCCAGAATTTTTAGATTTTTTAAATTTTATCATAAGTACCATTGATTGCAAAGGAAAAAGTCTCTCAACAAACCTATGTTTTTTTCTTTTCTTTGCTCAATTTTTAATTTGTTATTTTTCTTAACCGTTAATTTTTGATATAGTAACGATAGAATAGACTAGAAAGGAAAGATTTAAAGTGAAATGTTTTTCAATTGATTTAGACGGAACGTTGTTAAATTCCAATCAAGAAATTTCACAAGAAAATTACAAGACACTGAAATATTTAAAAGAGCAAGGTCATGGAGTAATCATCAATACGGGAAGAGCCGTAGAAGATGTTATAAAATATGAGGAAATAAAACAATTAAAGCTACCGATTATCAGTATTAATGGTACTGTTCTATATTCCGATTCCGGTGAAGTGTTATATGAAGCATCTTTGCCAGTAGACGTTTATAAACAACTTCTTCCAATCTTACAAGAAATCGGCTTATGGGTTATGGTCTATACGAATCAAGGTGGTTTTCCATTCCGCAATCCTGAGATCCAAGATAAAAGCGATGATGAAAAAGAAGCATTTTTTAGAAACTATAACTACGATCAAATTTTAGAAAAAGATGGCATCAAAATTTACAAATTAATGGCCGTCGCAAGAAAAGATAAGCTTGAATTAGTCGACAAAGCTAAACGAGCAGTAGCAGAAAAAATCGATGTCTCCTATGCTTCCTCCCATCCAAGTAATGTCGAGTTTACTTCAGTGGAAGCGAATAAAGGTACAGCATTGATACGATATCAAAACATAATGAATTTACAATTTGATGAAATATATGCCTTTGGTGATGGTGGCAACGATGTCGAACAGTTTAAAGTGGCGACAACCGCCGTTGCAATGGCGAATGCACCAGATGATGTAAAAAAATACGCTCACCTCACTACAAAAACAAATGATGAGCATGGTTTTACATATGCCGTAAAAGAATTATTGAAAATCTAATTTAAGAGTAAACGTATAGTCCCCCCTCCCTCCTTTCCTTGGGGGCTTTTTTCGTACCCATACTTTCATCGATAAAGCTATGATCACACATTTTGCGTTGCTCTCGCCTACTTTCTGTTTTCATCACTCTGATGAACGCACTTTTTGCTTTGCTCTCCTCATATTTCTGTTTTCATCACTCTGATGAACGCACTTTT
>CADBNU010000495.1 GCA_902796085.1 Heyndrickxia coagulans | reverse complement strand
GGGCATCTACAAAGTCAAAAGCCCGCTGATGAAAGGGACGGCTGTCCGGCAGATTCAGGAGGCTTTAGCTGCCCTCTATTTCTATCCGGAGAAGGGCGCGAAAAATAACGGCATAGATGGCTATTACGGGCCGAAAACGGCAAACGCGGTCAAACGGTTCCAACTGATGTACGGGTTGTCTGCGGATGGTGTTTACGGGCCAAAAACTAAAGTGAAAATTGAAGCTCTTTTAAATTGATCAAAAAAAGAAGACATTTCTGGATTTCCCAATTATAATATAAACAAGAGATTTAGGTGAGGGGTATTAAAAGATGTTCAATATAGGTTATGCAGTTATATGTGAGAATGCTTTTAATGATGGAAAGCAAATTATAATTAAAAATCCTTATAGTATAATTTCACCAGTCAATATACCGAGTAATTTTTCTTTCAACTTAGCCTTTTCCATCATAAAAGTTCCAGCACCAACAGATGAAGCTGATGCGGCTCTATTACAATTTCGTTTGAAAGATCCAGATGGAAATGACATAGTCATCTCAGATGCGCTGACAATTAAGGTTGGGAATCAAGAAGAAGATAGTCAAAAATATATGTATGGAGACGCGAATTTTAATTTTTCGAACATTGAATTTCTAAAAGAAGGAAACTATAATTTGGAAATGCATTTAGAAGGAAGATGCAAAAAAACAATTGAGATTCCAGTCATTAAACGAGACCATTTAAAGGAGTAGTTTGATGGGAATAATGAAAAATTCGTTGGATATACTGGACAGTAAAGGTTTATCTAAGGTTAATCAAACAGCTCTCCCTGAGGACGTTTCTTCTGCTTTGAATGAAGTAGCATTAAGTCGGCAATCGATAAGTGGGTATATTGACGGGAAACGTGCCATAAAATTTTTAGGAACAGAGCAATTTGGTGATGGTCAACATATAATGACAAATGATCCTGTTATAAATCATCCTTCGGATAAAGGAGTTGGATCTGTTATGGGGGATTCTAATATTGAACTTTTCCTCTCTGAAATAAAAGAAGACCTTAGGGAACGGGAAGCGAGAAACAGAGAAGATAATAAAGAACGAGAAGAGCGTTACGAAAAAAGAACAGCGGAAATCGAAAATCGAATAACAGATCTATATAGTAAATCATTAAAATCTATAGAAGAAAAATTAGATCAAAATCAAAAGCTGTTAGATAGTAAGTTAACCAACCTAGACACCAAAATAGGGCATATTGAAAAACAGGTTGATGAGGTTCACAATCGAACAAGATTTTGGGTTAACTTAATCGTTCCAAGTTTAGTGGCTATAGCAATTGGTATAATAAGCACTCTTGTTTCTCTTGGCGTTTTCAAATAATTCACCTCTTGGCAAAATCAATTTTATTATTTAGACTGAAGATTCTTTGTTACTAATTGGGAAAACGGAAGCAAATTGAATCTCTGTTGAAGTAAAAAAGGCCCTCTATCTGAAGAGGGCTTAGATTTTATAAAATCCAACTTGTCAATTGTTATTCATCACTATCCATTTCCCATATTTTTTGACCGTCTGCTAAATATACTGCATTTGGTGGATCATCATAAAGTGAAATTTCAACAAACGAACTTTTCCCTTCTCTTAACCAATTATAAACACTGCCGCCATAATTAGCGGGATGAGCCAACATATTATTTACTTTAAATACAGCTGCATGGTATTCTGTGTAATTTACATCGTCATCTTCTAATCCATTGTCTGTTTCGAAGATTGTATCTACGTTTCCCGTAATCTTAAATCCACTTTCCCATTCTATTATTAAATCAAAATCTTTATGGTCTTTTAATGTTTTTATTAAAGAATCGTATCCCATGAATATCCTCCTTTTCTTATGGGTGTGATGGTACTATATGAGCTCCGTTTTTTCCATAGTGTATAATCCCTCTTGTAGTCTCCACATACTTTTTAGCATCATGATCATAGTATTTTCCTATTACTTGACCACACTCTATTCTTTCCCTATCTTTTCTGAACATATCACCTTTTCCCGCAAACTTATCTAGCAATTCTTGTGCTTTTTTATTATCTCCATAGAAAATGCTTTTATTTGTACGGCCATTAGCTATTTCTTGTTTGTAGTTTGGTGTTCCTGGAATATGTTTTTCTTGAGCTCCTGGTTTAACTTTTGCAGGGAAACCATTTACTTCACGGTACGGACCTTTTGGT
>CADBNU010000494.1 GCA_902796085.1 Heyndrickxia coagulans | reverse complement strand
TTGGGCGTTCCCGCACATACATGTGCGGTCGGGCTATATTTTATGGGTTGCCCGGTTCACTCCGTTCCCGCCCAACCTCATAAAACGAAGCCTTGCTCTCGAAAACATCCAGACAAAGCCGCTCGCAAGTCTTCGCCCCAAGGGGTCACTATCCCTAACGCAAAGAAATCAAAATAGCATACCGCATTCAAACTTTACCATTCATCATCTTTTACACACCGAACAGCAAGACCACAAGTTTCAGAAAGCTGCGTAAAGCCCATTCCGGTCATGCGAGTATTGGCATGAATGCTAAAAGCCCATCTCATATTTCCTGAATTTGACGGATAAACCTTCTTTGATGTCCAAAAAAGAGCTTGCGATCCTTCTCCTTCAAGAGTGTTTAAAATCAATCCAGTTTCCGTTGTATATCCTACAGGCACTGCGGAAAAGCCATAATCATCGGAGCCATAAAAAGTCTTCTCTTCACCATCATATGTTACATATTCTTCTTTCCAAATACGCGAAGCCAACCTTTGCAAGTCGAAATGCAAAGATTTTAATTCAGCAAAATCAGCCGAGTCAGGCAAATGCCATCCTTTAGGACAAATACTCACGGCATCTTCCCAACTAAACAAACATCCTTTTATGCTATATTTCTTGGAGTTGTAGCCACGACATTTTGTACCTAAATCATACATATTCTCCGCCATCCATGTCCGTGACCCGATTGTGACCGTTTTATACGTTTCAAGATAAATTTGCATTTCTCCATATGAAATTGCAGGGTTCAAGTATGCCCAATTTGCTTTTGAACTTGACGATAAACCTGTTTCGACCTTTGAGCTAGAAGAAGATTTAACAACGGTCGTTACGCTAGAGTAGTAATATGGATTATAAAACGAAGAAGATGACGATAATGACGACAGAGAACTTTGTTGCGAACTTGAGAAAATGATTGAGCTACAACTTTGAATTTCATTCGGTTCGGGTTCGTTAATCGAATTTGACAAGGCTGTCCAAATCCAACTTCCCATAACATCACTAAAGACGCAGACATAATCGACATCATTCTCATTTACATGAGCACCAACGCCACGCAATCCTTCATTGCAAGGTTCTTCCGCTACAAGCCCATTGTAGGTATTGAACGACAACGTTGTATTGTCGGAATTATCCGTTTCATTTGCCGGAGCAACAGATTTATTTCCTGATTCGTCTGAACAGGAAACAAGAAGAATGAGTGTTGACAAAATTCCAACAAGCCTAAAAAAACAATTACTTTTTTCAATCATAATCTTTCCTTTTTATTCCGCCTTCAAAAACATCATTCTTCCATAACCAAAAATTCTTTTCCCTTCCACTTCCAAATTTCCTTTCCATTTATTGTATTAATAGAAAGACTTTTTATGTTTGGATTAATTCTAAATGAACATACTTGACATTCATACTTATCCAAAACTTCCACCATTTCGCAGAAAACATTTCCATCTCCATCTATAACATTTTCATCTCCAGCATCCATAAACTTGACAAGCATCTTTTGACCACAAACAGGACATCTTAAAAGTTTCAAATACGGAAACATTATTTTATAGTTTTTTGTTTTAGCATCATATTCATCCATTATATCCCTATTTGTCATTTGCACAACTCGTCTATGCAAATGATATTTTTTCCCATCACAATCCTCATATTCATTTAAAAATAACGGATTTTGATATGCAGCTCGCCCCATTTCTTTCAACAAGGCGACTTTTTCATAATCAGCATTTCTTCCTTGTTTTTTAAACTCTTTATAAATTTCATCCATCGGATCTAAACCGACATATGTTTTTTTATAAGACCATAATTGTCTTTTAGGTGAATTTTTCGAAAAGTCAATAAATTTTAACAGTAATGGAAAAATTCTGCAACCAACAAAGAAATCATATGAACAATAATTCTTTTTCGCAACACCTTGATGCCAAGCATAATTTCTTAATTTATTTAATTTACATAAAGTTTTGCGATGTTCTAGAAGAAACTCAATTTCTTTTTGAACATCATTATGAATTTCTTCCCGAGGAATCTCTTGGAGTTTATCAAATGCTTGAGGAAAATTTTTATATTCAGTCAATTTCTCGAAAATTTTCAATATGCCTTTTATTACTATTTCAAAAAAATGTTGAAAATGGGTAATACTAATAAAATAATTACACTGATATTCAGGAACTTCGTTAATATAGCTTTTTCCGATATCGCCAAAATCAACAGTTTTTTTTT
>CADBNU010000493.1 GCA_902796085.1 Heyndrickxia coagulans | reverse complement strand
ATTGGCAATGTTTCTTGATAATTAAAATCTCCATTTAAATAAATATTGCCAACAAAGTGCTTGAACATTCGACCAGCTCTGCCACGGATATTGTTGAATGTAAAAAAGTCAAATTTTCGTGTAGCGATTTTATTATCATAGATTATCATATTTTTTGCAGAAGTATTTACGCCTTCAATAATTGTATTTGTACATAATAAAAATTTAATTTTTGACTTATTAAAAAGGTGTAATACATATTGAGATATGGCTCTAGGAAGTCCGGCATGATGAACTCCTATTCCGTAGCGCAAAAATTCAACAAAAATCCAATGCTTAGAATAATTGATCTCTAACCACTCAATAAAATCTTTTACATCTTGATTGATTTGAAATTCTGAAAGTTCGTCTTTTATTTCTTTTCCTATTTGATAAATGCTATTACTAGATTTACAAAATATTAGTGTTTGTCCTTCTATTGATTTGCATAATTTTGATATTTTGCTAGGACATCCGTGCAATCCCATGTGATGAATGTTTACTGCAACTGTTTTAAAATCTGTTTTTATAAATTTATACTCTATCTCTAATTCATCAGTTTGTTTTATTGACTCAATATTTGGTCCAATCATAAAGAATTGGCATTTTTCTTTTAATAGTTTGTAAAATGCTTCATTGAGAGCTATTGTTCGATTTTCATTAGCAGCGTTTAATTTGTAGAATTCATCAATAACAAAGAAATCTATTTTTCTGTCAATGTTGGCTTCTAAAAAACGTTCTTGTGTAAATATGCATATGTTTTTTTCGCCGAACTGTTGGGATGGAAAAGAAATGATTTTGTAAATGTTGGAAAATTTTTCTGCAATACGCTCTCTAGTTTCTTCAATTAAAGCTATTGATGGTACAATGATGACGATATTGGAATATTTTTGAGATGCGATTACCGCGTCAATTAATAGACTTTTACCAAAGCTTGTTGGTGCGCTTAAAATAACATTTTCTCCATCAAGAAGTAGCCTGTATATTTCACCTTGTTTCCCATGAAGAATGACATTTTCCATTCCTATTGGTTTGTGAATCTCTAATAGCAGCTTTTGATGAAAATCGGAATCGGCACTATCCTTTATATAAGGGTAAAGCCCCACTCTCTCTAATAGACAATTGACAATAGGCTCTAATTGAGAATTGTTGTTTTTATCTAAAAATTTAATTAATTCCTCTCTACCTTTGTTTATATCGGTTGAAAGAATATTATTTATATTTTTTAGTTCATCAAATAAAGAAATTGTCGTCATTCTTGAAGTCCTTTCAGTTTTTTATCGGCACAAGAAATCAATTCTTGCTTGTCTGCTAGGGGAACCAAGAAAACATGCAATTTTATTTGAATATCTTGACATTTTTCTGCAATGAGTTCAAATATATCATTGCATTCTTTAGAAATTTCTGTTTGAAATTTTGCATTAAATACATTATTGTTTTTATAAATGTTTGTATTGTATGTAATTAAAATAGGAATGCATATTCTTTTTTTTATCTCGTCTAGAGATACCCTGCCAGAAATAAGATCTTTAAATTTTGAAGACGATTCCCATGAGTCATCTATTTTTCCTTCAATGAACATGAATTCCTGTCTTAGAAATCCGTTCTCTAAGTGTAGTTTTATTTCTGCAACTACATCTCTGATAGCGTCTTTATAATCCGAATAGAATTTTGCTTCACCAAGCCAAATTTCATAATCATTGTCTTTTTCAATGAGATGAACCGCATCAAAGCCTTTGATTGTATCATTTGAAGAAGTTTTATAAAAAACTTTGCTTACTGCAGGTTTTGAATCGAAATATTCTCTAATTAATGCGTGTAATAATATTTCACCGAATTCGCCACGATTTTCTTTTTTTATAGTAGTATATATGTGGTTGGCTGCTTTTTTTAACAATCTTCGTCCTGTTACACCGTTAAAATCTGCATATTCAGAAAATTTTAATGCAAATTCGGGTAACCATTCTATCAAATATTCTGCAAAATCATTTGCTCTCCATTTCCCGCTCTCATAATCAGAGCATGAGAATGTTTTCCCAGGAACATTCTTGTTGGCTAATTCATGGATTATTACCTTTAAAAAACGATCTGGTTTATTCTCATAACTCATGATATAACCCTTGTCCTTATCCCCATCTAAAACTTCACCTTAGGTAAGCTTTTGACAATTTTCATGGTGTCGAGGCTGACTGTGATGATGCGGAGGAGGAGATTGAAGATGTATTTGGGGTCGTTATGCTCCAAAGCCCAATCGTTGGGGTCGTTGACGATGCCGCTTGCTTTGTCGGTGGTGACTGCGTAGCGTTCCATAATCCATTCGATGGCGGATT
>CADBNU010000492.1 GCA_902796085.1 Heyndrickxia coagulans | reverse complement strand
TCACAATGCCTCACCATTTTCTCCCTTCATCCACCCCATGAACACACTTTTTTCACAATGCCTCACCATTTTCTCCCTTCATTCACTTGATGAGTCCATTTTATCTACCCTAAACAAAAAAGACCTTATTTCCATGTAATCAAACACATAGAAAAAAGGTCTTATAGTTAGATACCAAAGTATAAGATTATTTAATGATTACACATTAATACACTATAGCTTACATATTTCCAAGACGAATGGTATCCCGTGCAATCATGACTTCTTCATTTGTTGGAATTACCATTACTTTAACCGGGGAGAATGGGTAACTTAGGAAACGTTCTTCACCACGTTGTTCGTTTAAGTCTTTATCCCAATATACACCCATGAACTCTAATCCAGTTAATACACGTTCACGGATTGTTGAACTATTTTCACCGATACCAGCAGTAAAGATAATTGCGTCAACACCGTTCATACGAGCTGCATAGGAACCGATATATTTATGGATATGGTTTGCAAATACTTGTAATGCAAGTTCTGCACGATCATTTCCTTCTTTAGCTGCTTCTTCAATATCACGCAGGTCACTAGAGAATCCAGTTATACCTAACATACCGCTCTTCTTATTAAAGACGTTAATGACTTCCTCTGCAGATTGTCCAGTTTTCTCCATAATATAAGGGATTAAAGCCGGATCAACGTCACCAGAACGAGTTCCCATTGTTAAACCTGCTAATGGTGTGAATCCCATTGATGTATCAATCGATTTACCGCCTTGAACCGCTGCGATACTTGCTCCGTTACCTAAGTGACATGAAATTAAACGTAATTCCTCAAGAGGTTTTCCCAGCATTTCTGCTGCTTTTTGAGTTACATATTTATGGCTTGTACCATGGAAACCGTATTTACGGATACCATATTTTTCATAGTATTCATATGGCAAGCTGTATAGATAAGAACTTTCAGGCATTGTTTGATGGAATGCAGTATCAAACACAGCTACATGTGGTACATTTGGTAAAATTTCTTGGAATGCTTTAATTCCTGTTACGTTTGCAGGATTATGTAGTGGTGCTAATTCAGAAACATTTTCAATTTCTTTTAATACTTCTGGTGTAATTAAAACAGAGTCACTAAAGGATTCTCCACCATGAACAACACGGTGACCAACCCCATCAATTTCATCGAAGGACTTAATAATTCCTTGATTAATCAATTGATCTAATAATAATTGAACTGCTACACCATGGTCAGGAATATCTTGAGTTAAAGTAACTTTTTCCCCATTAACAGAAATGGAAAAAATTCCGTCATTTAAACCAATCCGTTCTACAAGTCCTTTTGTAACAACGGTTTCTTGAGGCATTTCGATTAGTTGGAATTTTAATGATGAACTACCAGCATTTATCGCTAAAATGTTTGTCATCAGTTTCGCTCCTTACATTCATATTTTCTCTTAGTATGTTCAAAAACCAAAAAAAGAATATTATGTGAAGTTTTAAGCAATGTCCACCATCCTTCATTTAACCACTGATATTACAAATTATCAAGCTCAATTTGTACATTTTCTCTTCATTTCCTCAAAATAATTAAATTCAAATAATTGTAAAATTAAAATAGAGGAACCTTTTTACCGATTCCTCTACTTCATTTATAAAAATTTGATTAATGATTTGATTTATTTTCTTTAAACCATAATTCCATTTTTGCCAAGATCTGTTTCATTTGTTCTTTATTCGCTAAGGATGGAAGATCAGCTAACAATACTTCTTTTGGCGGTTTTAACCCTTCTTTTTGTTTTTGTAAAACTAAAATACTTTTCGCTGCATTTTTGTTTTTAAACATTGACTCTGGTAAACGTAATAAAGCCTGCATATGTAAATGTTCTTTAATATAATTTTGCAGTTTTGGAGCTTCCGGGGTTTCAAAAAGATTATTTGGAACAATGAAAAATAAAAATCCGCCCTCTTTTGTATAGCGGGTACTTTGTTCTATAAATAAATGGTGGGCATATGAATGGCCTTGATCTGCCATCAATTTAAAGTTGCGGGCACGTTCATCGTTTGGATAATAGCCGACTGGTAGATCACTGACAACCACATCTACTGGATCAATGAACAACTCCTCAAAACTATCTTGATTATGTAATTCAATGGTATGT
>CADBNU010000491.1 GCA_902796085.1 Heyndrickxia coagulans | reverse complement strand
AGTAAAACATTTTGATAGACATATGGCGACCCTTCTCCCTATGAAACCTATTTTCGATAAATTTCACTTTATCTCTTAATAGCAATAAAGGCTAGAAACCAGCCTTATATAAATATTCATATGTTTACAAGGTGATATTCATGAATTAAATACACCAATTATCCATTAATTATTAATAAAATATTTACAAATACTACTTTTCTTTTGTAATAAATTTTTGTATCATACAAATAGATCATAACTATCCTACACAATTGAAAATATATGGGAAGGCAAATGGTGCGCCACCGGATTTTCCGGTTCTAGTGGGTTCGATTCCCACCCCGAAATTTTTTATTAATACTAAAAAAATTTCGAGGTGGGCTTCTTTCTATCTTTCTGTAATGATAGAAATCCCCCTCAGTAATTGGAGGGATGAAAATGTTATTAAAAAAGAGAGATTTATCCGACTGTCAAGCATTGTATTCATTGCTGACCCACCCGGATGTCTTCCCGTTTATACGTCATAAACCGAATTCATACGAAGAATTTTTATTTATGACTAAGCAAACCATTGAGGCTGAAGAACGTGGTGAAATGATCTCACGTACGATTGTTGATGAATGGGATCGACCCATTGGCACGATAAACTTATATGATATTGAAAATGGTGCAGGTTTTTTAGGAACGTGGCTCGGCAAACCGTACCATGGAAAGGGATATAATATACTTGCAAAGGAATTGTTTTTTGAAGAATTATTTTTCGTTCAAAATATGGAAACGGTTCTTTTGCGAATTCGGCTCGAAAATATCCGCTCACAAAAAGCTGCAGAAAAAATTCCTTATGTCACTCTTGCCAATCAAAGTCGGCCCTCAATTTACAAAGCAATTAACGAAAATCCATCTGGTTACCGATATAATTTATATGAGATAACAAAGGATGCGTACAGCTTATATTATAAAAAGAACAATGCACAAGTTCAGGGACCTATCCACCCATTGGAAGCATAATTTTTTCATTTCTTGTTGTTAAACGTCCATTGATTGGGCGTTTTTTTAGCTAATAGGGTCTCTCTAGAGTGAATTCCCCACCTCAATTGGATGCGGTTGAACAATGATTCTTCGCTTAACGACAAGTCAAGACCGTTTGTGCAAAATCACCAACCGAGTTCCCCAAGCATATTATGTACAAAAGTTTTTATTATTCATTAGGAAAGAATACGGACAACTAGGCGTCACGGGTCGCCTAAAAGCTCGGCAATTGCCTATTTTTTTATCAAACATGCCATACATATAAACAGAGAGGTGTTTTGGATGTGGCCATGGGGTTTCTTCGGATCAAATAAAACTAATTTTGACCCTTTTCAATATTTAAGCGAAGGAGAGTTCCAACAAATGCTTGACCAGTGGATGAAACAGGCTTTCCCTGACTTTATCCAGTCGATGATGAATGATGGAACTACTTTTCACCATAAAAATACGGATGAGGAAAACGAGAACCGAGAAACTTCGACAGTGAAAGAAACTCTATTTGAAACACATGATGACATCTTTATTCGAATACCTATTCAAGATGAAAAGCAAATTGATCGATTAAGGATATATTACAGTTTGAATAAATGTGTCATCGACGGATTAAACGAGGACAGCAGTCCGCACACCATTATCCTCCCTGCAACTGTCAAGAAAAAAGGAGCAAAAGCAATTTATCGCGATCAAATTTTAGAAATTCGTATTCCAAAAAGTATTGAATGGCAAATGAGTGAAATTGATGTTGATAAATTTTAACATCATCCGGAATATAAAATCATTTTTTGGGCAGTTTATGAATAAAAACAATTATGGAGGATGATTTTCATGTCCATTCCCTATCGATGTCCCAACTGTAAAACAAATAAGTCCCGCTTTAATCTGATCAAACAAGTGGCAGAATCAGTCAAATTGGATCCGTCAACGGGATCGGTGGTACAAACATATACGGATGAAAATTTAGATCCTTTCCATATACCTTATCGAGGACCGGAGTATAAAATTCAATGCGGTGTTTGTGGATTAATAGAAGATGAACGGACGTTTGCTAAATTTGGAGAATCTGAGCTGTAGGATATGATCAAGTTGGAAAAACCCTTTCAATTTCAAACACAAGGAAAAATTTTCGACTCGTTTTTTTATATAAAGAAAACTCGGGCGTCCAAGCCTTTAGGCGAAAGCAGAGCCGCAAGAGCACTTATACTTAATTCTTAAAATTTCCAACTACGTCGAATTCGCTTCTTTGCTGGAAATTTATACTTTCTT
>CADBNU010000490.1 GCA_902796085.1 Heyndrickxia coagulans | reverse complement strand
TCTGGTTCCATGGCGAATCAAAAGCTTATCCGATTTGACCATAAAGATCGAAGAATCGCCTTTCCCAAACGAAATCCTCGATTTCATCCATAATTATGACTACGATTCATCGTATATATCCTTCTTTAATCAATATTTAAATGAATGTAAATCCATTAAAGATCGTGTACTCTTTTTCAGGCTGACAAATGATTATATTCGTGCCGACAAGAGAATACGAATGGTGAATGCCATACATGACTATCCTATGGTTATTGTTACCAATGAACATTGCAAGGAAATTATCGGGGATAATGTATCCTATTTGCCAACAGGTGATTTCTTAACAACACTTGATTTGCAACGTCAGTACAGATACGTTTTAAACAGTAACCCCAATTATTATATGAGTCTGCATGAACGCGTAACGCATGCGATTGCAAATGGCGCAGTTGTCGTTACCGATGAAAACGCATTATTAACGGACATTAATTTTCCGCTCCGCATTAAACAATCTAATTTGGGAGCATTGGACGAATTAATTCATTATGCAGACCAGAATTTCGTCCAATTATTGAACGAACAGCGGAATTGCGTCTTTGAGTATCGAATGGAAAATACACTAAAAAAGATAATAATGAATTGCCATGAATTACAAGTTTAGCGAATATTATCCAAAATTTTCGATTGAGACTTCTTCCGAAGAGCTAATTTATTTTTTTTCAAAAAATAAATATGGAATTGCATTTTTCTTTGAAGAAGATTCTTTTGTCGGATGGCTTTCATTATCTGCATTTTTAAATACTGATTGTCAATTTAAGCTAGAATCTCTAAAAAAAGATGTTATTGTTGACTTTTTCGACTATAAACTTGATCATCACAAAATCGCATCATTTTTCAAACAAACAAATGTTCGTTCTGCGTTAGTTATTAATTCAGGTACGCCCATAGGTGTTTTTTCACTCTTTAATCGTTATAATACTTCATTTAATACTCAAAAAAAACAAAATGCCTTGAGTAAGATCCAAGCATATCAGGACTTACTAAAAAATTTCTTTGCTTTCTGTGGCTATAAAAAAATTGGAATTCTTTTGGATGATGCCGATCAAATTTTTTTATGTGACGGTATTTACCGCTGTTCTTTAAAAAACGTTTCTCAATTTGATATTGTTCTTGATTCGTTATTATTTCCAGAGCTATACGATATTTACAATTTGAAAAATGTTATCCCATTAGATCAGGTGCTGTCCTGCGCATTGCTTTTGGAATTGAATAACCATGCAAATCTTATGAAATCATTCTTTTTCGTAAATGAGATGAATGTGGATTATGACGATTTGTATGAAGATGAAAGGTATCAGATTGAACTTGTAAACGATATTGAAGAAGCATTAAAAGATGAAATATATAAAGAGAAGGCTTATGAGGGATTTCCTGAGGATTTAAAATATTTGCAACATCTTGGAACTGACGTATATCATCCTGTAGTACTTAGATACAATGGCGTATTTCGCTATGTCAAGGAATCCAAGATTTTGGGAGATTTTTGCAATTCAAGACTTATTCCATCATCAAGAGGAAATAGAAGAAAAGCGTTATTTTTCGGACCATGCATAGCTTATTCCCTCTTTACCAGCAAGTATTCAACGATTCCAGAATTTTTACAACAAATTCTCAACAAAAACGGAATCGATATCGACTTGGTTAATTATGGGGTTCCCGATGGTGGTGATTTTTTAAATGATTTGATTATGATGCTATATAAAAATAAGGCATCTGATTCATACTGCATTTTTATTAATAGATTCGATCCTTTTGTTCTTCGATTTTTTAAAATGTTGGAAATTAAGTATGATTATTTAGAAAACTGTATGGCGAAAGAACACTATTGGTTCTTTAATGAGAATATGCATACAACACCCAAAGGTAATAGGATTATTGCACAGACTTTATTTCAAAAATGTCATTTCAAGCATATTTCTCATAATGCCGATTTATCGTACTTGCGCCGACAAACGTTGGATGACTTATTCTACTTGAAAGAAAATGATGTCAACGCCTTTAAAAATTACTTAAGAAAGAATAGTTTTAATAAAAAAGGACTGAAAGGATATATTGGAATGAATTGCAGCCCGTTTACAAAGGGTCATGCATATTTAATAGACTATGCTAGAAATCATTGTGATTATTTATATGTATTTATTGTAGAAGATAATCCAAACGCCTTCCCCTTTTATGACCGTCTCTGCATGGTCAAGGAATACTGTGAAAAATATTCCAATGTGAAGGTTCTCTCTAGTTCTGTATTTACCTGTTCTAAATATACTATGAGCGCCTATTTTAACAAGAATTACGAGATGAATGCTGACATGACAGAGGATGTCAAAAATTTTGCTGAAATAATAATTGAGTTCATCAGCCTCAATCATTTCAACTTTTGATAC
>CADBNU010000489.1 GCA_902796085.1 Heyndrickxia coagulans | reverse complement strand
TTTCGAGGAAAAACTACAATTTTCTCGCTCTTCAAAAGGAGGATTTTTCATGACTACAAAGGAAGAAGAGAAAAATAACGGGAAGGAAAACGCCATGGTTGATAAATATAAAGAAGCAAAATTGACGAGAAGAATTGTATTTATCATAACATCGACCATTCTATTGCTCTTAGCAGGAACCATTACAGGAGTTGTTCTATTTGTTAGTTCTGCATTAAAACCAGTAGATCCAGATTCAAATGTAAGAATTGAAGTTGAAATTCCGCTTGGTTCTGGTTCTTCTACAATTGCCCAAATTTTAGAAGAGCATGGAATTATAAAAAATGCAACGGTGTTTAAATATTACTTAAAATTAAAAAATGAGACAGACTTTCAAGCGGGTACTTACTCATTAACACCATCGATGACGTTGGATGAAATAATCGCAAGTTTGAAAACTGGTAAAGTTATTAAAAATGAGCTTGTCATAACAATACCAGAAGGACTACATTTAAAAGAAATTGCAGAACAAATTGCTAAAAAAACAGATTATAGTGAAGAGGAAATATTAGATAAAGTGAACAGTGTTACATTTATTCAAACTGTTCGTGAAAAATATCCACAATTAGTAACGGAAGATGTGATGCAAGAAGATATCAAATATCCGTTGGAAGGTTATTTATTCCCTGCAACTTATGGTTATGATGAAAAAAATCCATCAATAGAAGAGATCATTATGCCGATGATCGATAAGACAAACGAAGTCATCCAACCTTATTTGAGTGATATACAAAACAAAGGATTTACAGTACATGAAGTGCTTACTCTTGCTTCTTTAATTGAAGAAGAAGCACCGGATGAAGAAAATCGAAAAATAATTTCAAGTGTATTTTATAATCGAATGGAAGAAGGCATGGGATTGGAGACTGACCCGACGGTAATTTATGCTATGGGAGAACATAAGGAGCGGTTGACGTTTAAAGATTATCAATATCAAGACCCTTATAATACTTATGTTATTGAAGGTCTACCCCCTGGACCGATTGCCAATTGTGGAGTCAGTTCGATTGATGCAGCCCTTTACCCACCAAATACCGATTATTTATTTTTCTTAGCAACACCTGAAGGGGAAGTCTTGTACTCGGAAAACTATGAACAACATCAAAAATATTATGATGAACATATTGCGAATCGGAAATAATCATTTATCGTTACTGTAAATCACGGAAAGATTACTATCGCTTTTTAAAATGATTTATGGTAAAATAATCTAAGTATTTTAGCCGTGTTTAAAAAAGCGTCATTTATGATGGAAAATGCCTAGCGATTTCCCTCATAATGACTCTTTTTTCTTGTATTTAAGTTCTTTCGTTCTATATGAAAGATATTTTTTATATGGAAAAAATTTTAGACTTCTAAAGGAGTTTTCGCCTACATGTTGGATCAAAACTTAATCGCATATTTATACGAAAAATTGCCAAAACGAACAAATTTGTTTCAAGAGATGGAACAATTGGCAAAGGATAACCATGTTCCAATTATGGACCCGTATAGTATGGAGACAGTCCTCCAAATATTGCGTATTTTTCAGCCGACCAAGATTTTAGAAATTGGGACAGCCATTGGTTATTCCGCTTTACGGATGTCGGATGCGACCAATGCTCAAATTGTCACTATTGAACGTGACGAAGAAAGAATAAAGACGGCGGAAGCTTATATTGAAAAAGCAAATAAATCAGATCAAATTGTTTTATTAAAAGGAGATGCATTTGATCTCTTAAATGAAGTTCGTACACACGGTCCTTTCGATTGTTTGTTTATTGATGCAGCAAAGGGCCAATACAAACGCTTTTTTGAAAATTTCACACCTTTTTTATCGAATCGTAGTCTCATTATTACAGATAACGTTTTATTTAAAGGTTTTGTTTATGAATATGAAACAGAAAACAAACGCTTACAAAAGTTAGGGAAGAAAATTAATCAATTTAATGATTGGTTAATTAATCATCCAGACTATCATACCGTTATATTGCCAGTTGGTGATGGAATAGCCATTACTGTAAAAAAAGTGAATGAAAAAGGTTAAGAGGTGGAATAAATGAATAAACCAGAGTTATTACTAACACCTACCAGTGTGAATGATATCTTACCTTTAATTGAGGCTGGTGCTGATAGTTTTGTAGTGGGAGAGGAGCGTTTCGGTCTACGACTTGCTGGCGAATTTTCAAGAGAAGATGTAAAAAAGGCGATTGAACTTGCCCATTCTAAAAATAAAAAAATATATGTGGCGATGAATGGAATTTTTCATAATGATAAAGTCGATGAA
>CADBNU010000488.1 GCA_902796085.1 Heyndrickxia coagulans | reverse complement strand
TATGGAACTATGTAAATAAAGAAAACAACTGGATAAATTTGGTCGATTTAAATAGGGGGTATTAACGATGAGAATTTATACAAGATCTGGTGATAAAGGAACCACATCATTAGTATATGGAGCCCGAGTTCCGAAAGATGATCCGCGTGTGGAGGCGTACGGAACATGTGATGAAGCCAATTCATTTATTGGCTTAGCCGTTAGTTTTTTAAGGAATGAATCATTTCAAGGAAAAGAGAGAATATTAAAGATATTCCACGAGATTCAAACGATACTTTTTCACGTAGGAGCGGAAATTTCAACACCGGCAGGAAAAGAAGTTGTTTGGAAACTTAAGGAGGAGTATGTAAAAACTTTAGAAACTTATATCGATGAGCTTGATGCGAACCTTCCTGCTTTGAAAAATTTTATTTTACCCGGGGGTCATCCGGCCGGAGCAGCCCTTCATTCTGCACGGACAATTGTACGCAGGGCTGAAAGATGTTCAATCGGAATAGAGAATCTAAGTCCGGTTACGCTTGCTTACCTCAATCGGCTTTCGGATTTTCTCTTTGTGGCCGCCCGATATATTAATTTCATTTTACAAGTGGAAGAGCAACATTTGCATCAGGAAGAAAATGCTTAGAAACCCGAGTTATAAAGGATTAATTGACAAAACAGGGGTTAAGTGGTTACAATTATTATAGAAGTTATTATTTAATAATTTTTCTTAATAGAAAAGAGGTGCATGGCGGTGTCTCCCAATCAATTGAAAGAAGCATTAGATACGTTAAAAGTGTCTGGCGTTCGCATAACACCACAACGTCATGCGATACTTGAATATTTGATTAATTCGATGGCTCATCCAACTGCAGATGAAATATACAAAGCTTTAGAAGGTAAATTTCCAAATATGAGTGTCGCAACAGTTTACAATAATTTGCGTGTTTTTAAGGATGTGGGTTTGGTAAAAGAACTAACTTACGGGGATTCTTCAAGCCGTTTTGATTTTACCACTCATGACCATTATCATGCAATATGTGAAAGTTGTGGGAAAATTGTTGATTTCCAATATCCGGGTCTTGATGAAGTAGAACAATTTGCATCACATGTTACCGGTTTTAAAGTAAGTCATCATCGCCTGGAAGTATACGGATTATGTCCGGATTGTGCGAAAAAAGAGGCACATTAATTAATCTGATACAAACGAAAAACAATGCTCCCGATTATCGTTCGGAAGCATTATTTTTTTGCAACGGCTTTACTATATGAGTAGTTATGCCCCCAAGATTTCATAAAACAAAATCAGTAACTATGCTCCAGCAAAAGCAAGATTTTCCGCTAACTATAGAAGCCATTCAACATTCACGTCAAAAGAACTATTTTGACCAAGCATAGCAGTCAACGGCAAACGAGCAATTAGCTTTTTATAAACCATAGCAGTCAACCGACCCACCAGCAATTAGCTTTTTTCATAAAACAGAGTGACAAGTGGATTTCAGCAAAAGTACTTGTGATAAAATACAACCATCACGCAGATTTAAAGCTTAGTAACTTTATTTTTTTTTCTGTTATAAGTCTCATCGAACTCTTTCCCCTCTAATTTGCGATCGAGTGTCAACGGTTCACGGCAATACATGCATATATCAACACGTCCCAGCATTTTGGTCACTTTGTTGCATGAGGGACAAACAACCTGTACGGCTTTTGTTGATAACATCCCGATCATAAAATAAACGACACAACTGGCAATGATCGATAAAAATCCAAGAAACATAAAAAGCATCATGAGTATTGGTGAATTTTTAAAAAGTAGACCTATGTACATAATAATAAACCCAATAAATATTAAACTTAAAGCAAATGTCCGAATTTTATTAATTTTACTTGAATACTTCATCGTGATTATTCCCCCTCTATAAACTATATCATAAATTAGCAATAAAATAGAAAATAAAGTGAAACTTCAATCAGGGGGCTTTATCTCCACTGGTGGTTAGTTGATCGATTTTCTTAAAGCTTTCTCTATGTTGACTCAACTTTTTAAAAAATTATTGATTGCTCTGTCCGTCGCTTAACTGCGAGGTCAAAAACTCGTCGCAGAATTCAAGTCAACGGGGAAGTTAGCAGGGAGCGGAGAAGCTTGTATACGTTCAATAGGTTTTGATAGCAATCAGTGGG
>CADBNU010000487.1 GCA_902796085.1 Heyndrickxia coagulans | reverse complement strand
CTTTCATTCCTTCTTTGTCATAGTGTTCTACCCATCGACGTACCATGGTATGATCAATCCCTAACTCTTTAGCCACCGATTTGTAGCCCATGCCCTCTTTTTTATTTAAACTTTACATCATATGTTTTTCGTATTTTCCCCATAGAAAAAATCCCCTCCATAGTACAGATTAATGTGCTTTCTTTTTTCTGTCTACTATAAGGGGATCATATCAATAAAAGGTAGGCTTATTTTTATTAACGATTTGTTCTTGGTTCAGTTCTGGATAATTCAACATTCGGTTTGAATAGTAAACCAAGGTTAATTAAACCAGCGATACCGACTAGACTATAAATAATTCTTGATAACATTGAATCATAACCACCAAAAATAGCTGCAACTAAATCAAATCCAAATAATCCAATTAGTCCCCAATTGATTGCACCGATAATGGTTAATGCTAATGCAATTCGTTGTAATCCACTCATGTGTGTATCCTCCTTTTTGAAAAAGAATTTATCTAGTTATAGAATGAGGATAATTAAACAATTCTATGCACCCGATTAAAAAATTTGTCATTTAAGTTATATGTTTTAAAATCTTAAGAGGGGTATAATAGATGCATATAGAGGAGGTCCATGCATGAGAAATTTTGAATTTTATAATCCGACTAAATTAATATTTGGAAAAGGTCAAGTCGAAAAGTTGCGTTATGAAGTACCGAAATATGGAAAAAAGGTATTACTTGTATATGGTGGAGGCAGCATTAAGCGTAATGGCCTTTATGATCAAGTGGTGAAAATTTTAAAAGTAATCGGCTCAGAAATTTTTGAGTTGCCAGGTGTTGAGCCAAATCCAAGAATTTCAACCGTACGTAAAGGAGTCGATCTTTGCAAATCAGAAGGCATTGAATTTTTATTAGCTGTCGGTGGAGGTTCTGTTATAGATTGTACAAAGGCAATTGCTGCCGGTGCCAAATATGATGGAGATCCATGGGATTTTGTAACGAAAAAAGCTTTCCCAAGTGATGCTTTACCTCTTGGAACTATATTAACATTAGCTGCTACAGGTTCTGAAATGAATGCGGGTTCTGTTATAACAAATTGGGAAACAAATGAAAAATATGGTTGGGGTTCAGAGCATGTTTATCCAAAATTTTCAATCCTCGATCCTGTCAATACATTTACAGTGCCGAAAGACCAAACGGTATACGGCATAGTGGACATCATGGCCCATGTATTTGAACATTATTTTCATCTTGATGAAAATACACCTTTACAGGACCGGTGGTGTGAATCCATTTTACAAACAGTGATTGAAACTGCTCCAAAATTAATAGAGGACCTGGAAAATTATGAATACCGGGAAACAATTCTTTATTGTGGAACAATGGCATTAAATGGAATGGTATCCATGGGGTTTGAAGGAGATTGGGGGACTCATGATATCGAGCATTCTGTATCTGCGATTTATGACATTCCACACGGTGGTGGACTGGCGATCTTATTCCCGAATTGGATGAAACATAATTTGTCAGTTAAGCCAGAACGATTTAAACAATTAGCAATTCGTGTATTTGGTGTGGATGCAACAGGTAAAACTGATGAAGAAGTAGGGCTTGAGGGAATTCATAAACTTCGAGAATTTTGGAATTCCATAGGTGCACCAAGTCGACTTGCAGATTATGGTATTGACGATCAGAAAATGGACATGTTAGTTGATCGAGCGATGCGAGAAGGTGGCCCAGGTGTATTTAAAAAGTTAACCGCCGAAGATGTTGAAGCGATTTATCGTGCATCGTTATAAACATGAAAACTTATTCGTTCGTTAAATCTTAAAAAAAAATTCACTGATTGTTTACCATCCATCCCTTGCCAATCTTACTTTATTGAGATAAAGTTAACAATATAAAAAAGTATTGGAGGTTTAAAATGACTCATATCCAATTTGATTATTCAAAGGCTTTGGCATTTTTTGGAAAACATGAAATACAACAACTACAAAGTCAAGTCAATGTCTCACACAATGCTTTACATGAAGGTACGGGAGCAGGTCATGATTTTCTTGGTTGGATTGACTTACCTGTGAACTACGACAAAGAAGAATTTGCTCGCATTTTAAAAGCGGCTGATACAATCAAAAACAATTCGGATGTGCTACTTGTTATCGGTATTGGTGGTTCATACCTCGGCGCTCGTGCTGCAATTGAAATGTTGAACCATAGTTTTTACAATTCCTTACCGAAAGAAAAACGCACTACACCACAAGTTATTTTTGTTGGTAATAATATCAGTTCTACATATATTTCTGATGTGATTGATTTATTGGAGGACAAAGACTTTTCCATTAATGTAATCTCTAAATCAGGAACAACGACTGAACCAGCTCTTGCGTTTCGGATTTTCCGTAAATTGCTTTTAGATAAATATGGAAAAGAAGAAGCAAAACAACGGATTTTTGTGACAACCGATAAGCAAAAAGGTGCATTAAAAACGTTAGCTACGGAAGAAGATTATGAAACTTTTGTAGTTCCTGATGATATCGGTGGTCGTTATTCTGTTTTAACAGCTGTTGGCCTTTTACCAATTGCCGTTAGTGGTGTAAATATTGAAGAAATGATGGCAGGTGCTGCAAAAGCTCGTGAAGATTTCTCTAGTCCTAATTTAGAGGAAAACCTTGCATATCAATATGCAGCGATCCGTAACATTCTTTACAACAAAGGGAAAACGATTGAAATGCTCATTAACTACGAGCCTGGTCTGCAATATTTTGCTGAATGGTGGAAACAATTATTTGGTGAAAGTGAAGGTAAAGACCAGAAAGGGATTTTCCCAGCTTCTGCCAACTTCTCAACCGATCTTCATTCTTTAGGACAGTATGTACAAGAAGGTCGTCGTGATATCTTTGAAACCGTAATTAAAGTTGACAAACCTCGTCATGATATCACGATTGAAAAAGAGAAAGTTGATTTAGACGGATTAAACTATTTAGCTGGAAAAACCGTTGATTTTGTGAATACGAAGGCATTCGAAGGAACGGTTTTAGCTCATACAGACGGACAAGTTCCAAACTTGATTGTTACGATACCAGAAATGGATGCTTATACATTCGGTTATTTAGTTTATTTCTTTGAAAAAGCATGTGCGATGAGTGGATACTTATTAGGTGTGAATCCATTTGACCAACCAGGAGTAGAAGCGTATAAAGTAAATATGTTTGCACTACTTGGCAAACCTGGTTTTGAAGATAAGAAAGCAGAGCTAGAGAAAAGATTGTAATTTTCAATAATATTGTGAAATAGCGAGTCTATGTTGACTCGCTATTTTTGTGAACTACAAAACATACAAACATTTAAAGTCATAGGAAATGTCTTTTTAAGTAGTGAAAACGACAAAGCGTCAGAAATTGAGATCCTCAAAAGTTATTAACAACATTATGTTTATGGAACGGATTTTTACTCACATTGATCATTATCGCGGGAAATGATCAATAGCTCATCACTATTTTGTAATATTGTATCTAAAGGAGGGAGCATTTTTGTTCGATCCTCCCGTTTTATCCCGAGTAATATTTTTTCCTCTTCTAAAAAAACTTGACTTACTGATGCAAATGTTTGACCAGCAAAGGCATGCTCTTTTACTAGTTGAATGCGTGCACCACTATGTAAATCAACTAAATCTAATAAGGCATTTGAGATACCAGGTGAATACATTGCGTGTTGCATAACTGAACTAATTAATTTATTTGATTCGATAATACCGTCAGCTCCAGCTCTTTTCGCATTTATTATTTGTTCAGAAGTCAGGATTTCTGCAATACAAAAAATGTCAGGTGCCACTCCTTTAATGGCTACAATAAATAAAATGGTATTCATATCTGCATTTAACTCTGTTCTTGTAGGATCAGATGTTATTAAAATCAGGGAAGCTTCTTTTATATTTGCTTTTAATAATACTTCATCAGTAGCTGCATTTCCTTTTACAAATAAAATATTACTTTCCTTTGTAAAGGGGTTTTCTTTTAAATTGGAATCAATAAGTACGATCAATTGATTTGGATGGATTTCTTTAAAACATTTAATCATTTCCTTTGTCCGTTCATTCCAACCTACAATGATAAAATGATCTTTCCAGTTCACTTTCATTTCCCCCTTTCCAACGGCACTCTGTTTTTTTACAGTAGATGAAGAAAGTGCTACAAAATAAGCAGCTACAATCCCTGCACCAATAAAAATTAGTATAATGGCCACCAATCTTCCCTCTATTGTTCCAGGAACATAGTCACCATAGCCAATCGTTGATGTTGTAATTATTGCCCACCATACGCCATCAAAAATAGTTGGAAATTGATCTGGCTCGATATAGTGTATTATCGTTCCGAAAAAAAGGATGACAATTATTACAATGAATAGTAGTCGTAGTAAATATGGAAACCTAAGAAACCAACGATATATGGAAACCATATATAACCCCCTAATGAAAAATGCGATATAAACATTATTGACGTAACCAATTGATCTAAAACATGATCGCTTGTGGTTTGGTATTTACGTTGACCTACTAAAAATAAATAGGATAATTGAGCATATCGTAAAAGACAGAGAGTTTATTGTTGATGAGCCTGATTATTTCTTTGAATAAGATCAACCATAGAATTTCAAATTTCCATGTTGTTACTTAGACAGATTTTGATGCTAATCGAATTTTTATAACCTTTGACTTTATTATTTATCTCTTATAAGATTTAACTAAAATTTTTAGAAAGCATACGAT
>CADBNU010000486.1 GCA_902796085.1 Heyndrickxia coagulans | reverse complement strand
TTTTGACTCATGATTCGGACACAACCTTTCGTTAGTTTAATATTAATGACTTAACCAAGTTGTGTCCATAAATCTATACTAGATCTAAGATTCAAAGATTACAGAGGAATATTTAAATGAAATCGTTCAGAGGTTTATCAATCAGATGATTTTTTTACGAGTATGCGAAGATAAAAATTTACCAATATACCATACTTTAAGCGAAATTATTAAAGACAAATCAAACATTAAAAAATCTTTAATATCAGTGATTAAGGTAGCCGACAAAAAATATAATGCTGGTGTTTTTGATAATAAAGAAGTAATAAATAATATATCTACTGGAAAAACTAGTGTCAGAGAATCTTGTGTCTGAAAAAATGTTAGAACTCATAAAGGAGTGTAATACATTTATGATGATGGTTGCTGATGAAAGTCTTGAAAATAAAAAACAACATAAAGGAAATACGTGTAAAAATCGGTTTTGTCCAATTTGTGCATGGAAGAAATCACGAAAAGACGCATTAGCATTGTCGGTTATGATGGCTTACTTGAAGCAAGAAGAAGAAAAAGAGTTTATTTTTCTCACATTGACAGCTCCGAACGTAACTGCAGAAGAATTAAACGATGAAATTGATCATTACAACCAATCATTTCAACGATTAATGCAACGTCAAGAAGTTAAAAGAATTGTAAAAGGTTGCTAGAAAGCTAGAAATTACATACAATCAAGAGCGATTTATCACAGAAAAAATGTATAAAAAAGCACAGTCTTATTATGAAAATAGGGGCTTGAATTGTGGCAACAATCGAGTAGAAATAATTTAATTACACAAGTTGATGTGCGAAGAGTACGAAGCTCCAGAGATAATAAAGTGTTTGAGATTGCTAAGTATTCCGCAAAGGATAGCGATTATTTAATTAACCAGGAAGTTTTTGAAGTATTTTATAAAGCCTTAAAAGGTAAGCGGTTAATTGTTTATTCTGGCTTGTTTAGGGAAGCTATGACGAAGTTTCGAAATGGAGAACTGGACAAATACAAAGAAAAAGATTTAACCAAATATGTTTATGCGATTATGTACAATTGGGGCGGTAAAAAATATTTAGAAATGGAAAAACGATATCTAACTAATGATGAACTGGAAGAAGTTAACGGAAAACTTTCTGATGAACTGGAGATTGAATAATAGGAGAAGGATTAAAGATACGAGAGAAAAAAAGAGGTTGCCTTTGGTGGCAATCTCTTTTTTAGGCTTGTTAAGAGTTAATTTGTAATCAAAGTATACCAAGACCTTTAGCTCCGGTAATATGAGTCGGTAATTGGTACGGGCTAATTATTTTTGTTGCTGGTTTTTTAGCCTTACCTTGAACATTATAAGCCTGCCATACAATTTTTGAACAATAAGTTGGATTCTTTGCTGTTATTGAGCCTGTAAATCCGTAGCTATATTTTTTTCCTTTATAATTTGTTACTGCCCACTCACCAGCTTTTGCGGCACTACTATTTGATACTCTATAAACTTTAGTATGTGTTCTACCATCTAGTTGTCCTTTTACAATCCCATAACTTTTTTGCCAAGTAGCAACAGATATCACTGTAGGGTTTTTCTTTGGTCCGGCAATGTGTAAAATTTGACTGCTATTTATCGCTATCCCGGCGTGTCCAGTAAGTCCAGCTGAGGATGTGCCATTACTAATTAAAATATCCCCTTTTTTCAGGGTGAATGTTTTAGTAGCGAAAAGACCTATACCTGTTGATTCATCAGTATCTAGGATTACATTTGGAACATCAAGCTCTTCGAAAAGGGATTCGTCATTTACTTCAAGCCATTCCTCATAAGAAATATCTTCAGGTAATAATTCTTCATCAATTAAATCGTTGTAACTTTCTTTGGTTAAAGAAGCGCTTTCATTATTTTCCTCTGCAGATGCCGTGTTAGAATAAAAGATAAGAGAAGTAATAACAACAAAGGAGATCAAAAACATTAATTTTTTCAATAAAATTCCCCCTTTTTCTATCAAATTGTTATAATACTATTAATAGTATAAGGAGGTAGGAAGAATATGGCAATATTTAAATTAAGATATTTATTAATATTTATTTTACTGGCTTTATTAGTAGTTGTAGGGGTGATTTTAATGGGGTTCTTTACTAAGAAAAAAGAAGCAACTGAAATAATAGATTCGTATATTGTTGAAAAAGGTTATGAAAATCATATACAGGAGAAGGAAATTTTATATGACTGGAAACAGGGAACATACTATGCAAAGGTTATATTTGAAGATGAACCAGAAAATTATTATGAAATATATTTAGAAAATAATTCAAACAATGTTTATGTGATAGGATACAATGATCAAAAAGGTGAAGAAATAACTAATAAAAAAGAGGGAAAGTACATTGATAATTAAGTAAATTGGCCTGCTTATGTTATTAAGTGATTTCGCATTAATGAAATAAAACAACGGTCAAAAGGGTAATGATCGCTACCCTTTTTACTTTTGCTTAATTAGTGGTTTTGTCCGTTATACTAAAAAACCGAAAGTCGAGCAAATTTTAATTTTGCTGAGTACGGCTTTCGGTACGAAAAACACAACGGACAAAATAAAAATGACAAGGGTTCCCCATGTTTTACGCTGCTATTCGGCACATTTTTTCGTATTCATCCGGTGTCAAATAACCAATGCTTCCATGAATTCGTTTGCGAT
>CADBNU010000485.1 GCA_902796085.1 Heyndrickxia coagulans | reverse complement strand
TTAATTACAATGGTTAAATTATATTTTTAATAAATGTGGCGATAAACTCCAATGACCTTTCCTAATATTTTTACATTTTCTACAATAATAGGAGCCATTGTTGAATTTTCTGGTTGTAATCGAATATAATCCTTCTCTTTATAAAACCGTTTCACTGTAGCTTCATAATCTTCAGTCATAGCTACTACGATATCTCCATTTTCGGCATTGTTTTGTTGACGGACAACGACATAGTCCCCATCTAATATACCTGCTTCAATCATACTATCTCCCATTACTTCAAGCATGAATACTTGATCACCGCTAGGTGCTAACTTTTCAGGCAAAGGAAAGTATTCTTCAATATTTTCAACAGCAGTAATCGGTTGTCCAGCGGTTACACGACCTACGATTGGCACTTGGCGAACAGGTACTTCTGGTTCAGTAATTTCTCTTCCATCTAAAACTTCAATTGCCCGAGGTTTCGTTGGGTCTCTACGGATTAGACCTTTACTTTCCAAACGCGCTAAATGACCATGAACAGTAGAACTAGACGATAGACCGACAGCTTCACCAATTTCACGAACAGATGGCGGATAACCTTTTTCACGAACTTCTCTTTTTATAAAATCTAGTATTTCTTGTTGTCGTTTTGATAATTTGGTCATATTTTCCACCTCGCAAACATATTTTTTAATAGTATATCATGACGGACAGATGTTTGACAAACGTAAGTTCGAGAAAAATACGAACAAATTTTCGTAATAAATATTGACACAAATATATGTTCGTATTATAATTTCTTTAACAAAAAACGAACAAATATTCGGTTGGGGTGGTTATCATGATCTTACAAAGACTCTGGAAAAATTATTGTTATGTTATTCTATTAATAATCATATCTATCATTTTTAGTTTCGTTTATGTCTTTACAATGTCTGAGAGTCATATTGAACAGGAAAACCAAGATTTTGAAAACCAACATATTGACTACGCAGTTGAATGGAAAAGTTCAATGAAATAAAATAGAGATAAGATCTTGAAAAAGTAGGTGTTTATTTGCAAGCAATTATATATTGTCGTGTCAGTACGGAAAAAGATACACAAGAGTCTTCATTACAAAGGCAAGAAGAAGAATTAATTTATTTAGCAAATCAACATAATTTCCAAGTCGTTAAAATTGTCAAAGAACAAGCAAGTGGTTATGATTTAGATCGACCAGGAATATTGGAAGTTATGGAACATTTAGAAAATATGGATGACCGCATTTTATTAATTCAAGATGAAACAAGATTAGGAAGAGGGAACGCCAAAATAGCTTTATTACATGTACTAATTAAGTTGGGGGTAAAAATCTATACAATATCAGATAACGGAGAGTTACAAATTTCCGATGCAGATTCAATGGTTTTAAAAATTGTTGCCCTTGTCGAAGAATATCAAAGAAAATTACATAATATAAAAATAAAAAGAGGAATGGAACGAGCTGTTGAAAAAGGTTATCGACCTGAACTGAACTTATCAAATCGAGGAACGAATGCAGGTCGCGAACGGAAAGAAGTTCCAATTGAAGAGATTGTGCGCCTAAGAGATAAAGGGTTAACATTTCACGATATTGCTGCTACATTACGTGGGTTCGGTTATCACGTATCAAAGGCGACAGTTCACCGCAGATATCAAGAATATAAACTAGATGAGCATAAAATGGAAAAATCATGATGCTCATTTTTATTGCCTTCAAAACCGTTTTTTTATACGATTATAGGTGTTCACATGTATCTTAGAATTTGATAGAAAGAGGTATATAAAATGATTTCAAAGGAAAAAATAGCGAGAATTAATGAGTTAGCAGCTAAAAAGAAAAAAGAAGGGTTGACCATGGAAGAGGCAAAAGAACAATCCCGACTGCGAAGTGAATACTTACAAAATGTTCGAAACCAATTAAAAAATACACTTGAAAATGTGACGATTGTAGATGCCAAAGGTAATGATGTGACACCCGAAAAATTAAAACAAATAAAAATGCGTAAAAGAAATCACTAATTTAATTTTGAAATATGATGGTCAAAAACTTCTTTAAAAATGAATAGGAGTTATAATGAAGGAACCATCTAATCTAGTAAATAAGGATATTATTATGATGGTTCCTTATTTTATGAATAATGATGATTTCGACAAAGATAGAACTTATTTTCACAATAATTTGACATAAATTTCACCCTATTTCATATACAATATAAGGAATAGTATGAAATATTCCAAAAATGAAATAGGGGTTGTAGTGAAGATGAGGAGATACGATTTATATATAATTGACGATCAATTTATCAATTATTATTATGGTAGGGAAAGGATTTTCTATAATCTATTTAAAGATTACGAAAAAGCAAATGCTAGTTTAAAAAAGGTCCTATATAAACAAATTGATTACATTACGAAAACAATGCCTGTATTACGCATTCATAAGCAGTTAATTCAGCTACTAAGTAAACATAAAGATTACTATATGAAAGATGGTGTTTATTGTCTAGAAAATAAGACAAGTTCTGCCCGATTAACTTTACAAAATAAAAGATGTATTTTATATGCGACAGGTAGTATTCATGCCGAAATGATATTTTTTGAAGCCTTACGTAAAGTAGACTTGAATTTTTTGGCAATTGACATTGAAAATGAACGGTTCGGTTGGATTAAGCCAATGAAAGAGAAGCATTATATATAATCATAAATCGTTGTCTCCTGCTGTTCACGACGAATTTGTTTTTAGATGGTGAAAATTGTAAAATTTACTTGATAAAAATGAAATAAAATGGAAAAATAGTGTATGTTGTCATATTGTAAAAACGACATACCTTTAGTAAACTTTTTTATAGACAACATGAAGGAGGATAATGTTATGCCGTGGTGGGGTTATTTACTAATCGTCGTTGCATTACTCGGTGGCGTTGCGATTGGATTTTTCTTAGCACGTAAATATATGATGGACTACTTGAAGAAAAATCCACCAATTAATGAACAAATGATCCGAGTGATGATGATGCAAATGGGACAAAAACCATCGCAGAAGAAAATTAATCAAATGATGAATATGATTAATAAGCAACAAGAAAAACAATAATCCAAGAGCAAAACTCCTAAATAAGATTAATAAAAGGTAATCTCCTTGTTATTAATACATATTTAGGTAATTCAGACACAATGATCACTATTTCCGTATGATTAATGCTGAATCGGAAAGGTGGTCATTTTTTTCTACAATATTGGTCGTAAAATTCAAAATTAAATAAATAGTAGTTTTATATTTGAGGATGGGATATTTTAACTATATCTTTGATTTTATAAGCTTTTAAATTAGATTCATGAATAATTTACATAGGAAATTAATTTGGAGGATGAACATGAAAGTTTTTCGTGATTTATCATGGTTTTTTAAACAAGAAAAAAAAGCATATTTAACTGGAATTTTTATGTTATTTTTAGTGGCAATATTACAACTTGTCCCTCCGCGGGTGATCGGTATTGTAGCCGATGAAATTGAAGCGAGTTCAATCACTTGGGGGAAATTAAGTGTTTGGATATCCGTTCTAATACTCGCTGGTATGCTTATGTATATTCTTCGCTATTATTGGCGAATTCATATTTTTGGAGCATCGGTAAAATTGGCAAGAATTCTTCGAACACGCCTTTATGAGCATTTTACAAAAATGTCTCCCCATTTTTACCAAAGAAAGCGTATAGGAGACTTAATGGCCCACGCAACAAATGATATTCAAGCAATTCAACAAACAGCCGGATCAGGAGTACTTACTTTAGTTGATTCATTGCTTACCGGTGGATTTGTCATTGTCGCTATGGCTATAACGATCAGTTGGAAGTTGACATTAATTGCACTCCTTCCGATGCCGATCATAGCGCTTTTGACAAATTGGTATGGTACAACATTACATGCCCGTTTCAAAAAGGCACAGGAAGCCTTTTCATTCTTAAATGACAAAACACAAGAGAGTATTTCAGGTATAAAAGTGATCAAAACTTTTGGGCAGGAAAAGGAAGATATTGAAGATTTTAAAAAGCTTTCTAACGAAGTCGTACAAAAAAATATCGCCGTTGCCAAAATTGATTCATTATACGATCCTACTATTTCCGCATGTGTCGGCATCTCCTTCATTTTATCAATCGGCTTTGGAGCGAAATATGTACTTGAGGGAAGTATGTCCATTGGTGATTTGATTGCTTTTAATACCTACTTAGGATTGCTTATTTGGCCAATGCTTGCTTTCGGATGGTTTTTTAATATTGTTGAAAGAGGGCGTGCATCTTATGACAGGGTTTATCGCCTTTTAAATGAAAAAATAGATATTGTCGATCGTGAACAAACAATCGACGAAAGTCCTAGTGGAGATATTGAAATCAGTATTACAAACTTCCAATATCCGAATCATGAAAAATCCATTTTACAGGATATTCATTTTACGTTAAAACAAGGAAAAACACTCGGGATCGTTGGAAAAACCGGCGCTGGGAAAACGAGTTTATTAAAACTGCTTTTACGTGAATTCGAAGGTTATAATGGGGAAATTCGAATTGGTGGGCGAGATATAAAAGATTATCGATTAGATGCATTAAGAAAAGCCTTTGGTTATGTACCTCAAGATCATTTTCTTTTTTCTGCAACAATTAAAGAAAATATTGCCTTTGCAAAACCAAATGCAACGGATGAGGAAATTTATTTAGCTGCAAAAACTGCGGATGTTCATGATGATATACAAGGTTTTGTTGATGGCTATGAAACGATTGTGGGAGAACGTGGTGTCAGTTTATCCGGGGGACAGAAACAACGGATCTCGATTGCTAGAGCCATTTTATTAAACCCTGAAATTTTAATATTAGATGACTCTTTATCTGCAGTCGATGCGAAAACAGAAGAATCGATTCTTACTGCATTAAAAGAAAACCGTCAAGGAAAAACAACGATTATTACAGCACATAGACTAAGTGCTATACAGCATGCAGATTTAATTATTGTGTTAGATGATGGAAAAATAACCCAAATTGGTGTGCACGAATCGCTTATGCAGGAAAATGGGTGGTATAAAGAAATCTATCACCAACAACAGCTGGAAGCACTTGTAGAACATGGAGGGTAATGATAGATGGATAAGATCACAATTCTGAATTCCCAAGAGCAAAGACAGGTTTTTTTTCGCTTGTTAAAATATGTTAAACCACATATAAAACAAATTATTATTGCCTTTGTATTATTAAGTTTAGTAACAATCGGTGAAGTATCTGGTCCAATCTTAATCAAAATTTTTATTGATGACTTTGTGGCACCGAACAATATCGTTGCCGGACCGATTATTACACTAGCATCACTCTATTTATTTATTCTATTCACTAGTGCTGTTGTCATGTACATCCAGTCATTAAAGTTTCAAGAAATTGCATTAAAAATAATTCAGCAATTACGAATAGACGTTTTTTCAAAAGTTCAGACGCTCGGTTTACGTTATTTTGACAAAACTCCTGTAGGAACAATCGTTTCACGTGTCACGAATGATACGGAAGCGATTAAAGAGTTATTTGTCAGCGTTTTAGCTATTTTCATCCAAAGTATCTTTTTATTTATTGGAATTTTTGTTGCAATGTTTATACTTGATATAAAGTTAGCTGCTCTCTGTTTACTGTTTTTACCAATCCTTATTTGGATTATTCATATGTATCGAAAATTAAGCTCTACATCTTTTTCAGCGTTAAGAGAATTAATCGGACAACTTAATGCGAAATTAAACGAATCTTTACAAGGTATGTCCATTATTCAAGTGTTTCGCCAAGAAAAGCGCATGAGAAAAGAATTTAATGAGCTCAATACGAAACACTATGAAGCAGGGATCCACAATATTAAAATAAATGGATTACTTCTTCGTCCTGCCGTTGATTTAGTTCATATCATAGCTATTTTAATTGTTTTAAGTTTTTTTGGTATAACCTCTATGGAATCAACAATAGAAATCGGAGTTTTATATGCTTTTGTAAACTATATATCCCGATTTTTTGAACCAGTTAACCAAGTTATGCAACAATTAACTTTTTTTCAACAAGCGGTTATTTCTGCAGCACGTGTTTTTAAATTATTGGATGAAAAAGAATTGGCACCCCAACAAGAAAATCGGCCAGTGCAAATCAGCAAAGGAAAAATTGAATTTCGGAACGTCACTTTCTCTTATGATGGTAATCAAAAAGTTTTAAAAAATATTACGTTTACCGCAAATCCTGGAGATACCGTTGCATTAGTTGGACATACAGGAAGTGGAAAAAGCTCCATTATTAATTTATTAATGCGATTTTATGAATTTGAAAAAGGGGAAATCTTAATCGATGGAGTATCGATTAAACAATATAATATGAATGAGTTGAGACAAAAAATGGGACTTGTTTTACAAGATGCCTTTCTGTTTTATGGTACGATAAAGGATAATATTAGACTTCACAATGAAGAACTTACAGATGAGGATATCATTGAGGCAGCGGAGTTTGTTCAAGCCAATCAATTTATTGAAAAGCTACCAGATGGGTATAACCAACAAGTCACAGAAAGGGGTTCAACATTTTCCAGTGGTCAAAGGCAGTTGCTTGCGTTTGCCCGAACAATGGTAACAAATCCAAAAATATTAATTTTGGATGAAGCGACAGCTAATATTGATACTGAAACAGAAGAAATGATTCAACAAGCCTTAGCTAAAATGAGAAAAGGCCGAACAACCATTGCCATTGCCCATCGTTTATCAACCATTCAAGATGCAGATTTAATCCTTGTACTACATAAAGGTGAGATAGTGGAACGTGGAAATCATCAACAATTACTAGCGCAAAAAGGTTTATATTATAAAATGTATCTATTACAAAACGGACATTCAGAAAATATAGCTGACGTAGTCCAGCAAGAAATATAAAATTGAGCGCTTATAGTAGTAATGTATAACAAATGTTTTATGTCATAAAATTTGATACAATTAAACTAATAATAAATCTATTTATTTCATTTTTTCCTTTAATTTCAGTCAGCATGAATCAATATTATAGGGGGTATTTTATTGACGGATGTTAATATTTATTTAGCTTTTGGTGCTGGCGTTTTAAGTTTTATATCTCCTTGCGTATTACCGTTATACCCTGCCTTTTTATCTTATATTACCGGTATGAGTGTAGGTGAATTAAAAGAAGAAAATGTATTACTTAGACGAAGAAGTTTATTACATACGATTTCTTTTCTTCTAGGTTTTTCTGTCGTTTTTGTTGTACTAGGTATGAGCACTACCTATATTTACAGTTTATTTGTACAAAACATGGATTTGATTAGACAAATAGGCGCTATTATTATCATATTCTTTGGATTAATGACAGTTGGTTTGATACAACCGAAATCTTTAATGAGTGAAAAACGTATTGAGTTTAAAAATAAGCCATCAGGTTATATCGGTTCGGCATTGGTGGGACTAACATTTGCAGCCGGTTGGACACCTTGCATGGGACCGATTTTAGGCGCAGTTATCACCTTAGCTGCTACAAATCCTGCGGCGGGGTTTATTTATATGACCGCATATGTATTAGGATTTGCTATACCATTTTTAGTTATGACCTTTTTTATTGGTAGAATGAAGTGGATTCAACGTCATAATATACGGTTGATGAAAATAGGTGGCTATTTAATGATAATCGTCGGTATAATGTTGTTTTTTGATTTAATGACTATATTTATTAGCTGGTTAACCGTTTTGTCTGGCGGTTTTCAAGGGTTTTGAGCGAAATGCCTTGAGGAGGATTGTTTGTGGGGAATATATTGATAGTGGATGATGCAAAATTTTTACGAAAGACAATTATAAATGCAATTGATAAAACGGAACACCGTGTTATTGGTGAGGCTACAAATGGCAAAGAAGCAGTTCAAAGATATTTACAATTAAAACCTGATCTCGTGATTATGGATATTACGATGCCGGATATGAATGGGATTGCAGCGGTAAAACAAATTAAACAAAATGACCCAAGTGCTAAAATTATTATGTGCTCTGCTTTAAGTCAACAAAAAATGGTCGTTCATGCGATTGAAGCAGGTGCAAAAGACTTTATCGTAAAACCTTTTGATGAAACGAATCTTATAGAAACGATAGAAAAAAATATTGTTGATTAATAAAAAATAAGGTTATCCTTAGACAATGGATTGAAAAGGATAACCTCATTTTTATTGAAATAAATGTTCGTATTTTTCTGTACATATATCCATTTCACTTAATTTTTTACGTAAAAACTTATGATCTCGTTTTGGTGTGGCAATGATATAACCCTTTATGATTATATCATTCGTAATTTTTTTCGCTTTTTCTTTTAAAGCAATTTCACCGATTTTTCCTTGGATTTTTTGACGGGCGACATCACGAAAAGGTTTGGGAACCGGTGATACTAGTTCTTCTAGAAGGGAAAGGGTTTCTCGATCCCATAAATCTTTTGTTTTTTCTACATAATAGATTTCCCAATCTAAATCGGATTTCCCGTCTTTTTTTGGAAGGCTTTTTAAAAATTTCCGAAACATAAAAAATCCACCAATTCCAAGTAGGGTTGGGAGTAGAAAGATCCAAAAAAGAATAAACCATTGAAACCAGCCGTTAAACATAAAACTCCTCCTAGAAAAATGAAGTATAATTAAATTAATATTAAAAATATTCAAATCTATTATATCAAAAATATAAATTATGAAAAACAAATCACTATCATAAGAAAATTTTTGTGAAAAGGATGAATAAAACGAATTTTTATAATAATTTTAGTGAACTACGATAAAAGAAAATAATAATGAAAGGGGTTGCTATCGTGGAAAATAAAATCGGTGTTGATGCTGGTGGGTCATTAATCAAAATGGTTTATTATGAATCTGGGCATTACCATTTTAAAAAGTATAATATAAACGAAATGCACCGTTTAGTAAATTGGTTGAATATCGTTAACAAACATGGGACAACCTTTTTAACAGGTGGTAAGGCAAAACAATTAAGTGAAAAATTATCTCACAAACGATATCTTGTTGATGAATTTCATGCTATGGCCGTTGGATCAAAATGTCTATTAGAAGAATTAGGTGAACGGATTGAGGATTATATTTTAATTAGTATTGGTACTGGAACATCTATTTACTATGTTTCATCAGATTCATTTGAAAGGTTAACAGGAACTGGTTTAGGCGGTGGAACATTTATCGGTTTAGGTACCATTTTAGCACATACAAGTAGTTACCACTTTTTAATTGATTGCGCAAAAAAAGGAGAGCGTTCAAAAGTCGATTTACTTGTAAAAGATATTTATGAATATACACAGATCTCAATAAACGGTGACTTAACAGCTGCGAATTTCGGTAAAATTGATCATTCCAACATTCCTCAAATAGAAGATCAAGTAGCTGCTCTTTTACAAATGATCGCCGAAAATATTATGTTGCTCGCGATTCATATGGCAAATATTAAAAATGTAAAACACCTTGTTTTTGTCGGTGGTATGTTAGAAGGAAATGAAACATTTCAACAAATATTGGCAAGTTTTGCAAAAAGCGTGGACCTAAAACCAATCTTTTTGGAAAAAGGAATTTTTACAGGTGCATTAGGTGCATTAAAAATAAATGATTAAAGATAATGGTAGGTATTCACCTATTTTTTCATTTCTCCATATAATTTAGGAGGAAAGAATTGTTAATAAGGGGATGAAGATTAATTCATCCTTTAAGGAGTGGTATTTTGAATAAGGAATTACATTACTTTGCCGGTGGTAATACAGCAAAAGGTTTTGTTCATTTTTTCGATTCGAATTTTCAAGATTTACAACGATTATTTATTTTAAAAGGAGGACCAGGTACAGGGAAATCATCGATGATTAAATCAATTGGGCAAGAATGGCTCGATTCAGGCTATTTTGTAGAATGGATTCACTGTTCTTCCGATCCAGACTCACTGGATGCTATGATCTTACCAGAATTAAAAGTAGGGATCGTCGACGGAACAAATCCCCATGTAATCGAGCCGAAATACCCGGGTGTTGTAGATGATTATGTGAATTTAGGTACAGCTTGGGATCGAAGTCGATTGCTCACTCAAAAAGATGAAATTATCGCTTTGTCAAATCAAATTAAGGAAGGTTTTCAAAAAGCATATCATTCCTTAGCTCAAGGATTAGCTTTACATGATGACCTGGAAAAAATATACATTAATGAAATGAATTTTGAAAAAGCTAATAAATTAGCGGAGAGATGGGTTAAGCAGTTAATACCTGAGAAATCACACAGTAAAAGCGGGGAAAAAAGAGTATTTAAGCGATTCTTAGGTGCCACAACACCAATAGGTCCAATTGACTATGTAGACAGTCTTACAGAAGGATTACATCGGTATTTTATTAAGGGGAGAGCGGGGACTGGAAAATCAACGTTATTAAAAAAGATTGCAAATGCTGCTAAGGATAAAGGATATGATGTTGAAATCTACCATTGTGGATTTGATCCCAATAGTTTGGATATGGTCATTGTTCGAGAATTAAATTTTGCCATATTCGATAGTACAGCTCCTCATGAATACTTTCCCTCTAAAAATACCGATGCAATCATCGATCTATATGAGTTGTTAATTACGCCAGGTACTGATGAAAAATATGCCGAAGAAATTAAACGAGCAACAATAAGTTATAAATCGAAAATGTCAGAAGGGATCAACCATTTAGCTAAAACGAAAGAACTTCGTGACCAGTTAGAACATATTTATACTCAAGCAATGGATTTTACATCAGTAGATAAAATTCGGGATAAAATTAATGAGGAAATTAAATCACTGGCGAAATAAACAGGATCTGTAAGAACATAATTTTTTCCAAACAAAGGGGCTACTTGGTGAGCCTCTTTTATTTGTTGTCATGAAAAATTATCTTATAATATAAAAAAAGTGTAACTTTCTATTTGTTTTAAATTTATACGTACTTTAACATAAGTTTAATAAAGAGACATTAAAATTAAGATAACAGTTTGATTTTGGAGGTATTTATTTGAAAAAGAAAAAGTCACTTTCTAAAG
>CADBNU010000484.1 GCA_902796085.1 Heyndrickxia coagulans | reverse complement strand
CTTGGCGTATATTATCACGTTGATTATATGTTAAACAATTAATCGTTAGTAAAATATTGTTGTCGGTTGCCATGTATTTACTTCGTTATTTCATTTATTACTTTTTCAACATCTTCCTTGGTTAATTCATGATGGATAGGTAGGCAAATAACTTCATTTGCCATTTTATAGGCATTAGGAAGATTGTCTTTATTGGCACTGGGTAAGCCTCGATACATAGAAAAAGTACTTATTAAAGGATAAAAGTATCGTCTTCCATATATATTGTGAGATTTCATTTTGAAATATAGCTGATCCCTAGTCATCCCGTATTCTTCTGCATTGATGAAAATAGGGAAATATGAATAGTTATGTTTTATATTTGGATGATCATTCCAAAATTTTACGCCTTTAACACATTTTAGTGCTTCTCTGTACCTTTTCGCTACTTTTTGCCTGACATCTATAGCTTTATCTACCTGTTTGAGATTTATCAACCCATATGCTGCTCGAATTTCATCCATTTTGCTATTTATACCTGGGGATACGACCTCTGTCTCATTAGCAAAACCAAAATTTTTAAAATAGTCAATCCGCTGTTTTGTCTTTTCGTCTTTTACAATCATAGCTCCCCCTTCGATGGTGTTAAATACTTTTGTAGCATGAAAACTTAAAGTAGAAATGTCACCTGCATTAAGTATGCTTTCCCCGTCTTTTTTCACACCAAAAGCATGAGCTGCATCATAAATTATTTTAAGACCGTATTTGTCTGCAATCTCTTGGATTTCTACTATTCTACATGGTTGCCCATAGACATGTACGGGCATAATTGCTGTAGTCTTGGGGGTTATGGCTGCTTCAATCTTTTCAGGATCAATATTGCCTGTTTCTGGATCGATATCAACAAATACAGGCTTTATTCCATTCCACCATAGAGCATGAGTTGTTGCAACGAAACTGTATGGAGTCGTTATTACCTCTCCTGTTATCCGAAGAGCTTGTAAAGCTGTTATTAATGGTAGAGTTCCATTTGTAAATAAACAAATGTATGGCACTCCTAAATAATCAGCCAATTCTTTTTCTAACAACTTGTGATAGGAACCATTATTTGTAATCCATTTTTTTTCCCATATATCACGAAGATATTCATTAAAAGAATTTAGATCTGGCATTAAAGGAGATGTAGCTGTAATAATATTTCTTCCCATCTTTTTCTCTTAATTATATTATAATATTTTATTAAGTAGGAGCTTACCTTTTTTTAAATCAGAAAGAACACAAAAACCTTCTCGTTTATAAAATGCTTGGGCATTGTTATTATCTTCTTTTACTTCAAGGCTGATTTGTTTTATTTCCAATGGGAGTATTTGTAATAAATATGAAAGCATAAGGTGTCCAATACCGCGATGTCTTCCTTCTTTATGAACAGCAATGAACGGTATATATGCATAACGTCTGTCTTTATTAATATAATACGCAACAAATCCCATTAGTTCTTTTTCATCATATGCTAATATAAAATGCGCATGGATACTCAATTTCTCACTATACACATTAAAATCAATTTCATTATGTAAAGGTTCCTCAAACGACATGTCAAATCGTTCCAATAAGGAATTAACTTTTGACGAACTGAGATGATTTTTATATTTAATATACATATGTGTACTTTTTGTTAAAAATTTTTCATATCATATCATCATTATATTATAAAATTTACTGCAAATATAATTATTTATTTTAAAAAAAACAAATATATGATTAAAAAGATATTATTCTAAGTTTATATTTATCCATTTATTCTGATGTGCAAAAAAACGCTTCATGTTTTTTTGTGTATCAAAACAAAGAAAAAGCGTTCCAATAGCATTATTAGCTCCATTAAAATCTTCAATCATGTCACCAGCTTTCACTCTTATTTCTTCTTCCAATATATATTTCCTAATTTCGCTACTTATTTCAATACTTTTGAAAACTCCTTTCTTTTTGCTATGTAATACCCAAATTACATAAAGCCCTTTAAAGATAGGTTCATGTATAACTCCATATTGATCATTTACGGCCTTACATACTTCAGCCTCAATGATATCAACATCAGTGGCATAGTTTAGTATTTCCGCAAGGCGGTTACCTCCAGCTCGAGGTGAAACTTCCATTAGATATACTTTGCCATTCTTGCAAATGCGCCATTCAACATTGAAAATTCCAGTTCGAAATTTAAGCAGATTGCCTATAAGTTGAAGTTGACTACGAACCTCCATTAGTATATTATCTTTTTTTTCTGTAGGCCAACACTCTGCTGATGGAACGTATGGATTAGTCGCTTTAGAATCAAACCATTGGTCGTAAAAGGCATTATATTTGAGTTCTCCATCAACAAAAAAACATTCCGTTCCAGACGACATTCCCTCTTTTTCCAGAAAATCCTCTATAATGAAATGACTATTGTGGGATTCCATTAATGCTTGATTGATGGAT
>CADBNU010000483.1 GCA_902796085.1 Heyndrickxia coagulans | reverse complement strand
ATTCCCACTATAACTACAGTGTTTATTATTCCTAACCACAACCAAACAGAGCTTTTTTTAGATCCATCTTTATCAGATTCAGGTTCCATGGATAGTTCGATATCTTTTTTGATCTGATCTTGGTCGATATTTTTATCTTTGTTTGAAGAAACGGATTCTTCCTTTAAGCCATTGTTTCCATTGTTGCTTTCATTTTTTTCAGGTTCATTGTCTTGTTCATCATTGTTTTCCGATTCATTTGTTTCGGTTCCGGTATCTTCGTTTTCTGTAGTTTCATCCTGAATTATTCACGGATAATAAAGAATGAACTACTATCGCTTTAAATACAGGCGTTTTAAGCTCATTCTAGTTTCACTTAAAAAATGAAAAAAGAATCCATTTCTGTTAGAGTTTAAGTAACCACACAAAAACACAGAAAGGATTCTTTATATGGCTACTTTAACGCAAAAAACACTTAATTTCAATCGTAAAATAAAATTATCAAATGACGGAGGCTCTCTTTCCTCCGATACAGGTGAATTACTCTATAGAGAATTCGACGAAAAAATTGGGTTTTCAAAGGTATTAGAAAAACACTTGAAGTTAAACGACTCCAGGGCTCATTACCTACATTCGAATGAAAATTTATTACGTCAAAAGATTTATCAAATGGTTGCTGGTTACTTTGAAGATGATGCAGCTGATTATTTAACGACAGACCCTGTTTTTACACATGTCATTGGAACAACAGCCTTAGCTTCACAGCCAAGTTTGTCACGTTTTTACACCCGTTTTGATAAAAGTTCACTCGAAAGTTTAAATCAGGCAAATCAAGAGCTGTTGGATAAAGTCCATGCCTTCCGTAAAGCACAGTCTCTATTTATAGACTTGGATTCTACTCATTCTGACACATATGGCAATCAAGAGGATTCTTCTTACAATTCCCACTACGGAACCATGGGTTTTCACCCTTTGGTTGCTTTTGATGGTGCCACTGGTGACTTCTTAAAGGCAAAGCTTCGTCCTGGGAACGTTTATACATCCAATGGCGTCGTTGAATTTATTCAGCCTTTGATCGAACATTATAACGAAAAGTTCCCTGAAACGACTTTATTCCTTCGTGGCGACAGTGGGTTTGCCGTTCCAGCATTATATGAATTGTGCGAAAAGGAATCCGTTTTTTATATCATTCGACTGAAGTCTAATGCCATTTTGCGGAATATCGCTAATGAATACCATCCTTCTACCACACCATTAGATGTTTCAAAAACAGAATGTTATTTTGAAGAAACTATTTATCAAGCTAAGTCATGGTCTAAACCAAGAAAGGTCATTATACAATCTGTTCGCCCAGCGGGCGAATTGTTCTTCACCCATTCCTTTTTTGTCACCAATTTTGAAATAGCTTCTTCCGAAGCTATTGTTCGTGCTTACCAAAAAAGAGGGACGATGGAAAACTATATCAAGGAAGCTAAGATTGGCTTTTACTTTGATAAGATGAATAGTCATTCCTTCCTCGTAAATGAAGTTAAAATGATGTTGGCCTTACTCGCTTATAATTTAACGAACTGGTTACGAACACTTTGCTTCCCAGATGGTCAGAAGTCGATGCAGATAGACACAATCCGTACACGACTAATTAAAGTAGCCAGTAGACTGGTCAAATCCGGAAGATCCTTTTATTTTAAATTGTCATCCAGTTTTGTTTACCAGAAGTTCTTTTGGAATGTATTGGGTCGGATACAAAAACTGCAAATTGAGTAAAAGGAATCAAATTTTAATTAACTGAAAAAGTGACTTTTTCAGTCCTAGGTGAAGTATGCCCAAAATTAGGAGTTTATCAACGAAAAAATCGAATTACTGAAATAAATACCCATTTTTATTGCTGATTCGAGATAAACATTGTCTATTTTGTTTAAAACAAACCAAAACATAGTCTTTCAAGGAGCTATGAATAATTCAGGACAATGAATACCTCAAATACCTAAAAATAAATTTCATAATTATTGAACCAAAAATAATAAATATTTTAATATTCTTTTATAACCCGTCTATCTAATATT
>CADBNU010000482.1 GCA_902796085.1 Heyndrickxia coagulans | reverse complement strand
GGCCCATTCAATTCGGGAAGGAAGAGTTTCTGGATCATTAATGATGGGGAAATTAGGTTCGTATGCAAGACAAAACAAAATTGCCACAGCTCTTCGAGAGATTGGAAGAATTGAAAAAACAATTTTTATTCTTGACTATATTACGAATGAAACATTAAGAAGAAGGATACATCGTGGGTTAAATAAGGGAGAAGCCATGAATGGATTGGCTAGAGCCTTATTTTTTGGTAAACGTGGGGAATTCAGAGAACGTGGCATGCAAGATCAATTACAAAGAGCTAGTGCTTTAAATATATTAATAAATGCAATTAGCGTTTGGAATACAGTGTATTTGGGTGAAGCAACAAAAGAATTAAAGAAACATGATGCCTTAAAAGAAGAATTACTCCCACATATTTCACCTCTAGGTTGGGAACATATTAATCTTCTTGGCGAATATAAGTTTGATTCAAATAGGTTACCAGCTAATATGCTAAGACCCTTAAAAAAAATTTAATCTGTATCTGAAGCCAAATTCCTTAACGTACAGGTATTTGGCTTTTTTTGTGTCAAAATTTGCTTAGCGTACAAAATTTCCGAAATGTTGGCTGTACCCCTAAATTGCTATTCATAAAGCCGAATATTTTCTAATTTAATGAAGCAATATAATAAAAAAACAAACTATTAGGAAACTCTAAATTAGAATTTCAGGTGAAAGTTCGGTTTTTTCATGACTGAAATACTTTTGTCCCAGCTCCTTCTGTTTTCCAAGCACTTTTATAAAGAAGACTTCCAGCAGAAAGGGGGATCCTTCATCCCCTACTGATGGTTAGTCACACTTATCAGACCTTTACGGACAATAACACTCCCACCTACCTGAGGTGGGATAAAGAAAACTTGAGGAGACTAGGCTTTTTCACGATCTTCTTTTGTAGGCCCCATCACACCGGGAACCGGTAGACCGGCCTGGCGAAGTAACACAGTCATTTGTCCACGATGATGTGTTTGATGATCAATGAAAAGTCTTAATACTGCACCCCTTGGAGATGTGTGTCCATGCATTTCGACTTCTTCGGCAAATTTCTCATCGGTCATATTTTCTTTTACTTCATGTTCAACCGCTAAAGCAACCTTTTTATATGCCTCCACAATTTCACTAGCTTTATGAGGAACAGCTTGAGGATCTCCTGTCTCAACGTTTAACCCAACTAACCCTAAGAAATACGCAGGAGCTGTTGCTAAATGCCAGCCTAACCATCCTAATGTACTATGACCTTCGACAATAGCCTGTCCTAATGTATCATCTGTTAATGATTCAAGAACTTGAATGGTACCATGAGATGCATGTGACCAATCTAATAAAAAGTCTTCCACTTTTCTATACATAACGATTACTCCTTCATCTTGTTAAAATTCTTTTGTAATTCTATTATACTAGAGCTACTACAAACAATTCCAATTGTTGAATCCATTTTTTTGCACTATATTATTTTTCTATATAATAATGCCATATTCCATTTTTCATTTCTTTTGATACTCTTCCACTTATCTCAAGATAATCAAGATGACCGATGATTTCGGACATTACCAAAGAAAATTGACTATGATAGCTTTTCTTATAAAACTTCCTTGCGATTTCGTCTCCAGTTGTTGTCCCTTCTTCTATTACTTTTCTTATTTTTTCTGCTTTAAGCTCAATACCATCTATTCTCTTCCTTATTAATGAACTGGGATTTTGAATGATATTTCCATGTCCTGAATAGATTCGTTCTATATCCAACTTTTGAACCTTTTCAAGGGATTGTTTATGTTGAAGTAGTGTCGGGAGTTTTTTTCCATTAAAATCAGGCTCCACAAGAGCATTACTTGAGATATGTTCGATCATTAAATCGCCTGCTATCATTTCTTTGTTTTCTAAACTGTGTAATGCAATTTGGTCTGGCGCATGCCCTGGAACTTCTATAACATCAAAATGAAGATGTTTAGCACCTATTGGAATAATTTCAGACTCGACTTGCTGATTGCTATTTCTTTCAATAGACTTTTTCAAAAAGGAAATTTGTTTATCT
>CADBNU010000481.1 GCA_902796085.1 Heyndrickxia coagulans | reverse complement strand
GCATAACCGCTGGCAACATCAAAATCATATTGGTGGGAAGTTGGTTCTTTCGGTTTTGGTTCGATTAAAAATTGGGCATCAAAGCCAATTTCTTTTGCATAATCAACCGCCATATGGAAGAAGCGAGCTAAATTATCTAATTCTAATTTCATATCTGTATTTAATAACGTTTCGTAACCTTCACGTCCACCCCAGAATACATAGTTTTCCGCACCTAGTTCTTTTCCTACTTCCAAACCTTTTTTCACTTTTGCAGCAGCATAAGCGAAGACATCTGCATTGTTTGAAGAAGCTGCACCGTGAACAAAACGTGGATGGGTGAAATTATTTACTGTATTCCAAAGTAATTTCGTTTTGCTGTCTTTCATATAATCTTTAATCATGGCAACGATCGTGTCTAAGTTTTTATTTGTTTCTCTTAAAGTATCGCCTTCAGGTGCAATGTCAACATCATGGAAACAGAAATATGGAACATTCATTTTTTCGAAAAATTCAAAGGCTGCTTCCACACGTGCTTTCGCAAGGTCTAAGCCAGTAAATTTATCCCATGGTCTTATCGCAGTTCCATTTCCAAAAGGATCGGATAACTCTTCAACAAAAGTATGCCAATAAGCCACACTGAAACGTAAAATTTCTTCCATTGTTTTGTCGCCGATTTTTTCTTCTGGGTTATAAAATTTAAATGCTAGTGGATTATTCGATTTTGGTCCTTCATACTGAATAGGTTTAACGCTTTCAAAATAGCTCATTTCGATATCCCCTCTCTGAATTAAAGTGTAATGTCATCTATATGTGAAAACTTAATTTAATGTTTAAACTAAGTGTAATCCTAAATGTAAACGTTGTCAATAGAAAACTTTTGAAATACATTAATTTTTCATTCATTATTGCAAAATATCACGGTAAAACAGCATTATAAGTTTATTCATTAAACAAACTTAACGTAAAATCAAGTGAATATAAATTATCTTTATGCTAGAATAAATTTAGAAAAAATGTTAGGAGAAAAAGACATGAAGCGTTTACAAACAGGAGATCAAAGTTTAGTTAAGCAAATCAATAAATCGATAGTTTTTCATACGGTCAAAAATAAGGGACCGATTTCTCGTGCACAAATATCAAAAGAAACTGGACTGAATAAAGCAACAGTATCGACCATGGTATCTGAACTTATAAAAGAATCGTTTATACAAGAAATCGGCGCAGGTAAGTCGAGCGGAGGGAGAAAACCTGTTTTACTTTATTTTCATCAAAATGCAGGTTATGCTATTGGCATTGACCTTGGTGTCAATTATATTCTTGGTGTATTGACAGACTTAAGTGGAAATGTCATTTACGAGATGACCGAAAAATTAAAAGAAACCACATTTAAATATGTGACAAATCAAATATTTACCATGATCGAATCCTTAATTCAGAATGCGCCAGAAAGTCCTTATGGGATTGTCGGTATTGGAATTGGGGTTCCAGGACAAGTAGATAATGAACAAAGAATACAACTGGCACCAAATTTAAAATGGTATAATGTGGATCTTAAACAAGTTATTGAGGAACGCTATTCCATTCCCGTTAGAATTGAAAATGAGGCCAATGCAGGGGCACACGCCGAACATTTGTATGGTGCTGGAAAAAATATTGCAAACCAAATTTATATTAGTATCGGAATGGGGATTGGTACCGGGATTATCGTTCATAACCAGCTTTACAAAGGAACATTAGGATTTTCAGGTGAAATGGGACATTTTACCATTGAAGCGAATGGTCGAAAATGCAGCTGTGGCAATCGTGGTTGTTGGGAGTTATATGCTTCCGAAAGTGCACTTTTATTAGCAGCCGAGCAAAATCAGATATTAAATGCAAATCAGGAAGCGGATTTGGATATCCTTCTTGAAGAGGCGAGAAACAGCAATCCACAAGTGTTACAGCTTTTAAATACATTAGGGGAAAATATTGGAGTGGGGATTGTGAACATTATCAATACATTTAACCCTGAAGCGATTATTATTGGTAATCGCATTACTCGCTTTAAAAATTGGCTCACGAACCCAATTGAACGTATCATTGACGAACGGCTAGCAAATTACTTCAAAGAAAGCACCGAAATTCGTTTTTCTGCCTTAAATTACCGCTCGACGGCTCTAGGGGCAACCTCCATTGCCATCGAACATTTTCTATCCGAGATCGGCCTTGCGGGACATTCCGCACAATTTTAAAAAGTTCTCATTTCATCTTTCCCACATTTAGTGCACAAATAACCAATCTCCTATATTGAAATATTTAAGGTTATTTATCTTAACGAGGCTTTCCAATTCATCATTCTATATAGGGAGTGTTGGAGGCGAATCCAGGGGGTAGCAAAAGCTTTTGTGATGAAAGCATAATAGCCTCCCATCCCCTTTTACGCTTAAGGTGGCTGAAGTACGAGTGGATGCGCATCCCCTTAATTCCGTTTATCTCGTCATAAAAATAAAATTTAAACATATGGTAACTAAAAACTTTACGATTATAAAAATCAATGAATCCTTCGAAAGAATTCATGAGTTAAACCATTATCTTTTTAAGTTGCAGTTTTAAGTAATCTAGAATGTCATAAACAGTAATATCTGCATCATTATACACCTTTTCATATGTATTCAAGAGCAGTTCTTTTAACAGCAATTCCTTTTCTTTTTCCATCTATTTCCATGCTCCTTTGACATATATTGACAAAATTTTCTTACAGATAAATATAGGACATTCTCCCAGCATTTGTCAATGATGATATAGGTCATCAGTCACTCCTGCCCCCAAAGCTCTTTTGTTTAGGATTGTAAACATTGACGAAATTAGACATATATAAAAAGTGGCTGCCTATATTTAGACAGCCACAAATAAAAAGATATGAAAACAAAAAAATATGATTCCGTAATTGATATTTTAACTTTCAATAACTGATAGTTGTTTAACTTGCGTATTATCGGTCACTTTTTCAAAGGAATATTTTTCTTCAACATAAACTTGATGCCAGACCATAAACATAAGGACTGTCCAAATCTTACGGCTAAAATCATCCTTACCTTTACAATGATCATCAAGTAAGTTTAAAACATATTGTTTATTGATCAAATGGTCTGTTTCACTTTCACGGATTACGTTTTGCGCCCATTCATACATCTCCCCCTTCAACCAGTGACGGATTGGAACAGGGAAGCCTAACTTTTTCCGATTTAATATGTGATCAGGTACAATTCCCTCAGCAGCTTTACGAAGGATGTATTTTGTCGTACCGTTTGCCGTCTTTAATGAAGATGGGATTTGGGAAGCAACTTTAAATACTTCTTTATCTAAAAACGGTACACGCGCTTCGATCGAATGGGCCATTGTCATACGATCGACTTTTAATAATATATCGCCGCGCATCCATGTATGAATATCAATATACTGCATTTTTTCAACTGGGTCATAACCACGACATTCTTCATAAAGTTTCTTCGTTACATCTGTATAATGGATGTTTGCATGATAAACATTAAGAAACGCACGTTTTTCCGCTTCAGTATACATTTTCGCATTCCCAATGTAACGTTCTTCTATAGGAGTTGTCCCTCGTTCAATAAAACTTTTTCCTTTCATTCCTTCAGGCATGATGTTAGCAATCGAACGTAAAAAGGATTTGAAAACGTTTGGCATGTTGTTAAAAACTTTTAGAGACAGTGGTTCACGATAAATATTGTAACCACCGAACAATTCATCGGCACCTTCACCAGATAAGACAACTTTGACATGTTTACTTGCCTCTCTCGCGACAAAATAAAGAGGAACACAAGCAGGATCAGCAAGTGGGTCATCCATATGCCAGATGATTTTTGGAATTTCACTCATATATTCTTCTGGCGTAATGACATGATGAATATTTTCCACACCTAGTTTTTCCGCTGTTTCTTTAGCTACATCGATTTCACTATAACCGTCACGTTGAAATCCGACCGTAAACGTTTTAATGGATGGGTGAAATTCCTTTGCGATCGACGCCACAAAGGATGAATCGATTCCACCGGATAAGAAAGTACCAACAGGAACGTCACTACGCATATGTTTTTCAACTGAATCATATAAAACCGTTCGAATTTCCTTGACAAAGTCTTCCTCAGATTTTTGCACTGAGTGGAATGAAGCTTTCCAGTAGCGTTTAATTTCCATCGGTAAACCCAATTTTTTGACAAAGTAATGACCTGGTTCTAACCTTTGGATGCCTTTATTTATGGATTCTGGTTCTGGAACGTATTGGTATGTGAAATAATGTTGTAAAGCTTCCTCATTTATTTCAGTTGATTCAAGTGCGAGTAGGATACTTTTTTTCTCAGATGCAAAGTACGTTTGATCACCTTTGACACTGTAATAAAAAGGTTTAATGCCAAAAGGATCTCTTGCGCCATACAACGTTTGTTCTTGTTTATCCCAAAT
>CADBNU010000480.1 GCA_902796085.1 Heyndrickxia coagulans | reverse complement strand
TCTGTAATCCTACCCCTACCCCTAACAAGACAAGAATAGGGGCTACAATTTGGAAGAATATCATGGATAAGTAATTCATCGTTCTTCAAATCCTCTCGGTTTACTCTATTCAATTTACTTTTAAAAGTTCAAAAATGAATTTTAAATTAAAATACTACATTCAAAATTAAATAGTGAGAGATTGACCATTGATCAAATCCCTCACTATGATTATAAACCTAAAAACCCCTATATCCAATTTTTTCATTTTAGCTCTACTTTTTGTATTTTTACGTCCGATTGTAAATTGAATTTAAACTTTTGAATAAATTTATTTCTCCATGAAATGAATAATGCGGCTGCTGATTATTAGACTTATTATTGCATAAAATCGAATACAGATATTCCGTATTGAATATGGAATTCGTTAATTTAAAATAATTCGCCATTAAATATGCTATGCAGCCTGTTACATGGGCAGCAGCTATACTCGTCCCGTAACTAATACAATATCCTTTAGGAATACCTAAGTTATTATTTAAAGGGTCCATTGTTGTAAGATGAGTTGGGTAACAAGTGAGTATAGGGTCGTCTAGACTAAATTCACTTTGGTTCCAATCTCCACCTGGAGCCATAAAATCAACGGCTCCAAAATTAGAATAACTACTTTTTAAACCGTTACTATTGCTAGCTCCTATAAGGAAAACATTTTTATATTTAGTCGTAAAGTTTTTCGAAAGTTTTTTATTTTGATTGCCTGCTGCGATAACAATGATAACATTGTTTTTATTTTCTTTATTAAATACTTCACAAAAAAGTTCAATAAGTTCTTCACTTAATTTATCAAAAGGAATTGAGAGACTTAGATTAATCAAATTTACTTTACTTTTAATAGAGTGATTCATCGCCCTTAACAATTTGGAAACATCGTATGATAGATTATCCGTAATTTTATATACAATTAGTTCTACATTTGAATAACAACCCTGGATCACATTTTCTGCACATATAATTCCCGCTACCATCGTACCATGCCCTAAATTATCTGTTATATCTTGATTACCATTTGCAAAATTATATGAATCATTTAGATTTATTTTCCCATTAAATTCTGTATGCTTATAATCAATTCCACTATCAATTAAAGCAATTTTCGGCTTAAATGAATTGTTCTCTAAATGCAGGTTCTTTTTAATTTGTAATCGTTCAATATTCCATTGAAAACGTTCCATATTAAAGTTACTCTCCATTAGCAACTCCCTGTTTATAATTAGTGAAAAATTGCTCAATCTTTTTAGCTAATTGTTCTTTGTCTTCCGCCCTTTTAATAGGATGCTCTAAAATCAATTTTGACAGTTTTTCGTTGCCTTCGAAAAGTTCCTTATGCTCTTCATATAGCTTGTAAACTTCCGGATATTTCTTCGATAACTTATCCATTTTTGTATTTATTTTATGTTGAGGTGTTCCGAAACCTAAAGATGTATAAATTGAAAATGCAATATCAAAAAGTAAATCTAAAATAAACATTCTATCACCTCATAAATTAATCAAAAGATTGAGTTTGAACAAAATAGGAATATTTTTCATGACTACTCATCAGTTCATCATGGGTTCCAATACCCGTTATTACCCCATTATCTAAAAATATAATTTGATCTGCGTTTTTTACTGTCGACAAGCGATGGGCAATGATAAGCGTAGTTCGATCCTTTATTAAATTATTAATGGCTTCTTGCACGTACACTTCACTTTCACTGTCTAAACTTGAAGTAGCTTCATCTAAAAGGAGAATTTTAGGATCTCTAAATAATGCACGACCTATTGAAATTCTTTGTTTCTGTCCTCCCGATAGTTTCACACCACGTTCGCCAACTAATGTTTGATATTTATCTTTAAATTTTGCAATAAACTCTTCTGAATTTGAAATTTTTGCAATACGATGTAAATCCGCTTCTGTATAATTATTATCTATTCCATAAACTAAATTTTCTTCTATCGTTCCACCCATCAATGAACTTTCTTGCATTACATAACCAATCCGTTTTCTCCATTCATGTAATGGATATTCATTAATATTTACATTATGAAATGTTATCTCACCTTCCGACACTTGATATAGCCTTTCTAGTAAATAGAAAATGGTTGATTTTCCAGATCCAGAAGGTCCTACGATTGCGGTGATTTTTTGAGCTGGAATT
>CADBNU010000479.1 GCA_902796085.1 Heyndrickxia coagulans | reverse complement strand
GCTCATTAAGATTTCCTCTAATACAACTTGCCGTTCTTTCTCCAATTCATTTTTTTCAAACACTGAATGGAAAAACATATCAGCTAATATACTGATTGCCAACTTTCCATGATGCTCCAACACCTTTGCATAGTAGCAAGTGTTTTCCTTTGATGTAAAAGCATTTAGTTCTCCGCCAATGCGATCAAACTCTTCTGCAATTTGTCTAGCAGTTCGAGTATTTGTTCCTTTAAAGAGCATATGTTCAATAAAATGGGTAATTCCGTTTTCTTCTGGCAGTTCAAATCGAGATCCTGCTCCAACCCATATTCCTACAGAAATTGAACGCACGTATGGAATATGTTCATATACAATCCTTACGCCATTTTGACAAGTATAAACGTTAACCAATTTACAACCTCTTTCTACTGACATTTCCTATCTGTTCGATCTTTATAATCGAAACTACTTCTTACTTTACAAAATATTTTATTGGAATAAAAGTTTTTTGATATCCTATGTACTTTCATTTCAAACAAATAAAAAGAGGTTGTTCTCCTTTCCTACAACCTCTCAACATATTATTGTTTTAAATTTTGTTTTGCTCGCTCTTTATCTTCTTTAATGACTACTTTTCGCGATAAATTAATGCGACCTTGATCGTCAATATCGATTACTTTCACCAGTACTTTATCGCCAATTTTGAGTACATCTTCTACTTTATTTGTACGTTCTTCTTGAATTTCAGAAATGTGGAGTAATCCATCTTTGCCAGGGAAAATTTCACAGAATGCACCGAATTTTTCAATGCGTTTTACAGTTGCTAAATAGTATTCTCCCACTTTTGCTTCGCGAACAATTTCTTCGATAATTTCTTTCGCGCGTAAGTTCATTTCTTCATTCACAGAAGAAATATAAATTGTACCGTCTTGTTCAGTATCGATTTTTACACCTGTTTCATCGATAATTTTGTTGATTGTTTTTCCCCCTGACCCAATAACATCACGAATTTTTTCAGGGTTAATTTTAATGGAAATAATTTTTGGAGCATATTTTGAAAGTTGTTCACGCGGTTTTGCAATCGTTTGTTTCATATGTTCTAAGATTTTCAAACGACCTTCTCTTGCTTGCATTAACGCTTCTTCTAAAATTTCACGTGATAATCCGTCAATTTTAATATCCATTTGAAGCGCTGTAACACCTTTTTCTGTTCCAGCTACTTTAAAGTCCATATCTCCAAGATGGTCTTCCATTCCTTGAATATCTGTTAAAATTGTATAGTGTTCGCCTTTTTTCACTAATCCCATCGCAATTCCTGCAACAGGCGCTTTGATTGGAACACCTGCATCCATCATAGCGAGTGTACTAGCACAAATTGACGCTTGAGAAGTTGAACCGTTGGACTCTAATACTTCTGATACACAACGAATCGCATATGGGAACTCTTTTTCATCCGGAATGACTGCAAGCAATGCACGTTCACCTAATGCACCGTGTCCGATTTCACGTCGACCAGGACCGCGCATAGGACCTGTTTCCCCTACTGAGAATGGAGGGAAGTTGTAATGATGCATGAAACGTTTTGATTCTTCTAAACCTAATCCATCAATGATTTGCACGTCTCCTAATGGACCTAAAGTACAGATGGAAAGGGCTTGTGTTTGACCGCGAGTGAAAAGACCTGAACCATGGGCGCGTTGCAATAAGCCGACTTCAGATGATAGCGGGCGAATTTCATCTACTTTTCGTCCGTCTGGGCGTACTTTTTCCTCTGTAATTAAACGTCGAACTTCCTCTTTCACCATTTTATCTAAAACAGTGTTTACTTGTTTCAACGTTTCTTCTTCAGCTTCTTGTTCTTCATAATAAGTAATTACTCGCTCTTTAACAGCTGCAATTGCTTCTTCCCGAGCTAATTTTTCCACAGTTTGAATGGCAGCAATCATATCTTGCTCGCACATTGCTCTAACTGCATTTTCAATTTCTTCATCAATTTCAAACAATTCTACTTCAATTTTTTCTTTGCCGACTTCTGCAACTATTTGTTCCTGGAATTCAATTAATTTTTTAATTTCTTCATGCCCAAACATAATGGCTTCAAGCATGATTTCTTCCGGAACTTCTAAAGCACCTGCTTCAACCATGTTGATAGCGTCTTTATTGCCTGCTACAGATAAGTGGATAGTACTTTTCTCTGATTGCTCTATATCTGGATTAATAACAAATTTTCCATCTACATAACCTACATGCACACCTGCGATTGGACCGTTAAATGGAATATCTGAGATGGAAAGAGCTAACGATGAACCAAGCATTGCAGCCACATCTGTTGGACAATCCGGGTCTGAAGACATGACAATTGAAACGACTTGTACTTCGTTACGGAATCCTTCTGGGAACATCGGACGAATCGGACGGTCAATTAAGCGCGAAACCAAAATTGCATGTTCAGATGGACGGCCTTCTCGCTTGATGAACCCTCCAGGTATTTTTCCTGCTGCATATAAACGTTCTTCGTAGTTTACAGTAAGAGGGAAGAAATCTAATGCCTTTGCCTCTTTAGACATCGTTGCAGTGGAAAGTACTGCCGAATCGCCGTAGCGAACAAGCACAGCCCCATTAGCTTGTTTTGCTAATTGGCCAACTTCAATTACTAATGGGCGTCCAGCCCAATCATATCGATAGACTTTTTTTTCGGTCATTCATTAATCCCCTTTCTCTTTGAGAACACTCGTCAGGAGTATTTATATACCATTAGTAAGTGTATCAAAAAAGAATATTCTATGCTAAACATTTTCAATTAAAATATGGTAATTTTACTTTTATTGTTACCCAGTTAATTGTTTTTTGAATAAATAAAAAGCGGGAAAATCCCGCTTTGAATTAACGACGTAAGCCTAATTTTTCGATTAATGTACGGTAACGTTGAACGTCTTTTTCACGTAAATATTTTAATAAATGACGACGACGACCTACTTTTTTAAGAAGACCGCGTTGAGAGTGGAAGTCTTTCTTATGAACAGCTAAGTGATCGTTTAATACGTTAATTTCTTCTGTTAAAATTGCGATTTGTACTTCTGGAGAACCAGTATCTCCTTCATGAGTTTGGAATTCTTTAATGATTTCGTTTTTACGTTCTTTTGAAATTGCCATGTTTAGTTCCTCCTATATTTATTTACTCCTATAGCACAGTCAACCGTTGGAGAATCGGTAAGCCGAGCTAAGGAATGTACGATTAGTACACTAGGAAATAATATCATAGTTCAAATGGATAAGCAACTTATTTATCGGCGAAATACTCAATTGTTCGTTCCTTATCTCGAGAGATTTGAGCTTTTAATGATTCAATGCCGTCAAATTTTTGTTCGTCACGTAAACGTTTATACCAAAGGACTTTTACTTCTTCACCGTAAATATTTT
>CADBNU010000478.1 GCA_902796085.1 Heyndrickxia coagulans | reverse complement strand
TCAAATTTTCCCGGAGCGCTTTGCAAATGGAAATCCGTCTTTGAATCCAGAGGGAACGCTACCTTGGGGAAGCGAAGAACCGACACCAACAAGTTTTTTTGGCGGCGATTTTGAAGGGATTATACAACACCTTGATTATCTTGTTGAGCTCGGTATTAACGGCATTTATTTTACTCCTATTTTCTATGCGCCATCTAATCATAAATATGATACGATAGATTATTTTGAAATCGATCCACATTTTGGAGATAAACAAACATTTAAAAAACTTGTTGATCTTTGCCATCAAAAAGGAATAAGAGTGATGCTAGATGCAGTATTTAATCATTGCGGTTACTATTTTGCACCGTTTCAAGATGTACTAAAAAATGGTAATAATTCAAAATATAAGGATTGGTTTCATATTCACGAATTTCCGTTACGGACAGTCCCAAGACCAAACTATGATACGTTCGCATTTGTTGAGCAAATGCCAAAGTTAAATACGGAAAATCCTGAGGTAAAGCAGTATTTATTAGATGTAGCAACATATTGGATTCGCGAGTTTGACATCGATGGATGGCGATTAGATGTAGCAAACGAAGTAGACCACCAATTTTGGCGAGAATTCCGTCAAGCGGTGAAAGCAATCAAACCGGATGTTTATATTCTCGGAGAAATTTGGCACGATGCAATGCCATGGCTTCGAGGCGATCAATTTGATGCTGTCATGAATTATCCATTTACGAATGGCGTTATCAGCTTTTTCGCCAAAGACGAAATCCGTGCTGAACAATTTGCTAATATAATTATGAACGTTCTGCATTCTTACCCAGCAAACGTCAATGAAGTCGCTTTTAATTTGCTTGGTAGTCACGATACACCAAGAATTTTAACGACATGTAACAATGACGTACGAAAAGTCAAACTGCTATTTTTATTCCAACTCTCTTTTACCGGTTCTCCATGCATATACTATGGTGACGAAATTGGTATGACAGGTGGGCAAGATCCAGGATGCCGCAAATGTATGATTTGGGATGAAAGTAAACAAAACCGTGATATATTAGAACATGTGAAAAAACTCATTTCGCTTCGCAAGACTCATCCTGCTCTTGGAAGTCGAGGAAATATTACATTTATTGATGCAAATAATGAAACAAATCATTTAATATATACGAAAACATACAAGCACGAAACGATTTTAGTTATGATCAACAATAACAACAAAAATATTGAAGTCACGGTCCCATTGTCTCTTAAAGGAAAGCGGCTAACGAACTTATGGACAAACGAGCAATTTGCTGTAGAAGCAAAAACATTACGTGCAAACATTCCTCCATACGGTTTTCTTCTCTATCAAGTAGAAAATTGATAAAAGGCGAGAAGGAAGTATCCTCTCGCTTTTTTTACATCCGATGCACAGTACGGCGATATTCTGTCGGTGTAACTCCTTCTATTTTTTTGAATAGTCTTGAAAAATAGGCGCCATCTTCAATTCCTGCTCTCTTGGCAATCGCTTCAATCGTTTCATTCGTTTCTGCCAACCATTTTTTTGCTTTTGACAAGCGATAATAATTCAAATATTGCACAAAACTCATGCCAATTGTTTTTTGCATGCAACGGGTAATGTAGTCAGGATGAAATCGTAATGATTGGGCGAGCTGCTGAATCGTAATCGGTTCAGCATAATGCCGTTCGATGTAAGCAACCGCTTCGGCACACACTTTTTCAGAAGCGCTTGGAATATGCAGCTCCTGTTTTTGCAATTGCCAAATGAATTCAACAAAATAGAGTAATTGCTTTAATGAACGATCTGGATCTCTTTCCTCATTCAGCTCGACTAATTGTTGAAGCAATTGTTCGATGCGTTCTCTTTGCTTTACTTTCGCATATTGCCGTATCCAAAAACGATATTGAACCGACTTGACATATGTTGCTTCCCTCTCAATGACATTTTGTCAGCTTAACGACTGTTTTGGAACAATGTCATATCCTCCTTCGATCGTAAAATGAAGCCAAACTAGTTGTGTTTCTTCCGTGCAAGGATAATGCCCGTAATGCTCTCTTCCCGGAATAAGAATAAGATATTTTCCTTCTTTTACAGCAAATTCCTTGTTTTCTTCTGTCATATATAAGCATCCCTTTTCACATATAACAATTCAAACACAGAAAACGTCCGTCGAAAATGTTTTTGTCCTTTTGGAAATACGCTTTCTGCCCCTTTAATAAAAATCGGAAACGGCGGAAAAGAAAGTGTTATGTATTCCATTCCAAACATCCTTTCACATGTCGGAAATATACAAATCAAATCTATCTTTTCTTTATTATTGAAACGGACAAAAATGCCATTTTCATTATCCGTTCTTCGTTCTTTGCCATTTCATCATATCCGGGATCTATTACTCCTTCAAAGTTTCCCGCTAAAATTCGATAGGAATATCGACTTGCCTTTCTTGCTCTCCTGTAACTTCTGTGGTTTGCTTGTTTTTTTCATTAATTGTATTCTTAACTTCATTACCACTACATGCAGTTAAGCTAACGATTAGGACGACTGAAAATATCAATCCTATAATTTTTTTCAACTACACCGACCTCACTAATGAAATTTTAAAGGGTTTACATTTCATTACGCTTTAAAAATAAAAAAGTTTCATAGATGAACAAATTGAAATACATAGGTATGATAATGCAAAAGGGAAACACAGGGGCAGGTCAGGTGTTTCAATATCAAAATAGAAACACCGAACCCGTCCCTCTGTACCACTTTCCTCTGTACCACTTTAATTACCAGCTAACATTTTGCCAAGAGGTCCGTTTTCGTCAATGATATCTTGAATATCGTAAACGGAAATTGGAAACATTGGAAATCCCCATGCGTATGGCACTAAATCGTACAGTTGAAAATAGATGACAAGTGCTTTATCCGCAATATAATAATCTTGATCTGGCTTTATTGTTGTAAATTCGGTAATCACAGGTAAATCCCGCTGTTTAATTTGTCCTTTTATTATATTTGAGATCCTTTCAATATAATCACTTCCAGGTTTAAATAAATCCTTTAACGCGTATTGTTTTCCAGTTTCAACATTAAAGGTTAATGAATCTAAATATGTCATACCGTGTGCTGCTCGGTCAGGATAAGCATAATTTGATAAAGTAAGGCTTAAAATATCCCGCTGATTGTTTTTAATTTCAAAGGAACCAACCATTTCGACAATGATGGATGGCATATTTCCGAACTGTTGATTCATTAATTGTTGTGTATGATGCACGATTGTTCGATTGATATGTTGTTCAACTTGTTTGTTTTTTAATTCAATAATTTGCGGGTAATAAACATATTTTTTCGGTCCATCACTTACCTTCCTTGTTTGAATGACGACAGGAAATGATATGGGCATATACCTCTTCCTTTCATTTTTAACTATTGTATGCGGGAAGATATGGATAGTATCTTAAAGGTAAAAAGATGAAATGAAAAATACATTTTTTATGAAGGGGATAATTCCATAAACAGGGAGGCACCATTCTTATAGTGGGGTAAATTCGCTCATAGGGGTTGAAAAGTCGATCAAACAGGTCAAAAAATCGCTCATAGATTACAAGGATTAATTTTTATAAATAATTTTCGCTCATAGGACAAGAGAAATCGCTCATAGACAAGTCGAAAACGCTCGTAGAATACCAGTTCGCTCATACATTTAAAAAGTCGCTCATAAAAACAGGGTATTCGCTCATAAAATTGACCAAATCGCTCACAAAACAAGGAAATTCGCTCATAAAAATAAACAAAAGCTAGCTTCAGAATGATAATTCATCATTTCAAAACTAGCTTTTTGTTAAAACGAGCCAGAGTCATATTAATAAGTTAAAAAATCTATATAGAAAGGAAGCGACGTTTAACTTTCAATATTTAACTAGCACCTAAAATTTTTTCAGCATTTTTAATCCGTTCTTGTGTAGGGGGATCTACATTTTTTAATTTATATTCTAAACCTAAGTTTTCCCATTTATATACGCCAAGCTGATGGTAGGGGAGAACCTCAACTTTTTCAACATTGTCCAGAGTTTGAATAAATTCAGCAAGGCGGTACAGGTCTTCATCAAAATCAGAAATCGTTGGTACGAGTACATGGCGAATCCAGACAGGAATTTTTTTATCAGATAAATAGGTTGCGAAATCAAGTATATGCTCATTATGCATACCAGTTAACAATTTATGTTTCTCACTATCAATATGTTTGAGATCGAGTAAAATTAAATCCGTATACTTAAGTAACTCATCAAGTTTGTTTAAGTAATTCGGGCGTCGGGAGAAAGGACCGCCTGAAGTATCAAGGGTAGTATGAATACCATGTCGCTTACATTCTTTAAATAACTCGATGAGAAAGTCGATTTGTAATAAAGCTTCACCGCCACTTACGGTTATTCCACCGCCACTTGCCTCAAAAAAAGGCATATAATCTAACACTTCGTCGATTATTTCTTGAACGGTAATTTCTTTGCCACTTTTCATTTTCCACGTATCTGCATTATGGCAATATAGGCAGCGGAGCGAGCATCCTTGCATAAATACGATATATCTTAAACCGGGACCATCTACTGCACCAAATGTTTCAATAGAGTGAATTCGACCTGTTACCATTGAAAAGCCTCCTTGCGAATTTAAAAGGGGAAGAGAAGCGGGGGACTTCTCTTCATTTATATAAAAATTGGGAGAATGAAATAAATTTAATAATAGACTTTTGAGAAATAAAGATACTTAACAATCAAACTATTACATAGATTGATGGAATGTCCGGTTAATCACGTCAATTTGTTGTTCACGGGTTAATTTAATAAAGTTAACCGCATATCCAGAAACACGAATGGTTAATTGTGGATATAATTCAGGATGATCCATCGCATCTAATAATGTGTCACGGTTCAATACGTTCACATTAAGATGATGACCTTCTTTTGTCATATAACCGTCTAACATACCTACTAAGTTGTTCACTTGTGCTTCATCATCACGACCAATTGCTTTCGGTGTGATTGTAAATGTATTTGAGATTCCATCTAGTGAATCTTCATATGGTAATTTGGCAACAGATGTTAAGGATGCCAATGCACCTTTTGTATCGCGACCATGCATTGGGTTTGCACCTGGTGCAAATGGTTTACCAGCTTCACGTCCATCTGGTGTATTACCAGTTTTCTTACCGTATACAACGTTTGAAGTAATTGTAAGTACAGACTGAGTTGGTACTGCATTACGATAAGTTTGATGTTTACGAATGTTTTTCATTACTTTTTTAACAATATTAACAGCGATTTCGTCAACGCGGTCATCATTGTTACCATATTTAGGGAAGTCACCTTCAACTTCATAATCAACAACAATGCCATTTTCATCACGAATTGTTTTTACTTTCGCATGTTTAATTGCACTTAAAGAGTCAGCTGCAACAGATAAACCAGCGATACCACAGGCCATTGTACGTAATACTTCACGGTCATGTAACGCCATTTCAATTCGTTCGTATGCATATTTATCATGCATGTAATGGATGACGTTTAAAGTGTTGACATATAGTTCACATAACCAGTCAAGCATCGCATCAAATTTATCAACAACTTCTTCATATTCAAGATATTCGGAAGTAATTGGTGCAAATTTTGGACCGACTTGAACTTTTTTCATTTCGTCGACACCGCCGTTGATTGCATAAAGTAATGCTTTTGCGACGTTTACGCGGGCACCGAAGAATTGCATCTGCTTACCAATTCGCATAGCTGATACACAACATGCAATTCCGTAATCATCACCATAAATGTCACGCATTAAATCATCATTTTCGTATTGTATTGCGCTTGATTTAATGGACATTTTCGCAGCGTATTTTTTGAATCCTTCTGGTAATTTAGTTGACCAGAGAATTGTTAAGTTTGGTTCTGGTGCTGGACCTAAGTTATCTAATGTATTTAAGAAACGGAAAGAGTTTTTCGTAACTAATGTCCGTCCGTCAAGGGCCATACCACCAATGGATTCTGTTACCCAAGTTGGATCGCCACTATATAATTCGTTATATTCTGGTGTTCTAGCGAATTTAACTAAACGAAGTTTCATGACGAAATGATCGACAAGTTCCTGAGCTTCTCTTTCAGTCAATGTACCATTTTTTAAGTCACGTTCAATGTATATATCTAGGAAAGTAGATACCCGTCCTAAACTCATTGCCGCACCGTTCTGTTCTTTAATTGCAGCTAGATAGCCGAAGTATAACCATTGGATTGCTTCTTTTGCGTTACTTGCCGGTTCACTAATATCAAAACCGTAAGAAGCTGCCATTTGTTTTAGTTCGTGAAGTGCACGAATTTGTTCTGAGTGTTCTTCACGGTCACGAATGATATCAGGAGTCATTGTCCGACTACCGATGTAGTTTTTATCTTCTTCTTTTTGGCGAATTAAGAAATCAACACCGTATAACGCAACACGGCGATAATCTCCGATAATACGACCACGACCGTATGCATCAGGAAGTCCGGTAATAACACCGGCAGAACGAGCTCTTCTCATTTCTGGTGTATACGCATCAAATACACCTTGGTTATGGGTTTTGCGCCATTCTGTGAAAATATGTTCCACTTCAGGATCTAATTCAAATCCGTAAGCTTCTAACGCTTGTTTTGCCATTCGAATTCCACCGAAAGGCATTAATGAACGTTTAAATGGTTTGTCTGTTTGAAATCCGACAATCTGTTCTAATTCTTTGTTTAAATATCCAGGACCGTGAGAAGTGATGGTAGAAACAACTTTAGTATCTGCATCTAAAATGCCACCTGCTTCACGTTCCTTTTTATTTAGTTCCATTACTTGCTCCCACAGATTAGTTGTCGCTTCAGTAGGACCTTCTAAAAAGCTTTCATCACCTTCATATGGGGTTACATTTTTTAATATAAAATCACGAACATCAACTTTTTCTTGCCATTTTCCAGGTTTAAAACCTTCCCATTGTTTCATAAAATGACCTCCTAAAAAGGAAATTGTAGTTGCTTAAGTTTGGAAGTTTAAATGTATAATATTGTAACAGTTATATACACAATAACTAATACAGTTCAGTATTGTGAAATACTGAGCAAACTTTTTATGTGTTTAGTATAACATTGTATGACTAAGTTTGAAGTCCTATTTTATGACAAAAATGTGATATTTTTTGAAAAGTTATTTATTGTGTAGTTATATAAGAATCAGAGTAAGAACACATGTTTGTTGTAGTTTACACTATAGAAACTGTGTTAATAAAAGTTAATAATAATTGGAAGGCTCGTCTCATAATTATGAAGTAGTGGAAGGATTTCTAGGTGATTGATATTAAAGGAGACGAATAGATGAATTCATTTTTGAAGGGAACAATCATTTTAGCTGGGGCAGCCTTTATTAGTGAATGTATTGAGTTTTTAATTAATTTAACTTTGGCAAAGGAACTTGGGGAGTATGGAATAGGTCAATATATGACCGTTATTCCGGTGATCGGCTTACTTATGATTATTGCTAGCTTT
>CADBNU010000477.1 GCA_902796085.1 Heyndrickxia coagulans | reverse complement strand
TACAATATCAAGAGGACCATAGTGCACTTTTTTCAACTTTACAATTTGTTTTATTAGTTTGTCTATATGCTTTAATTATTTTTGGTTTTATGTACTGTGTATCCATTCCTTTTAAGAATAACAATGTTCACTTTGTTGATATTGAAGATATCGAATCAAAGTTAGGGGATGTCATACAATCTTTAGAAAATGGTGATATAGAAGATGTTATTGACACAAAGATTACGGCCTACATGACGGCTGTTGAATTAGAAATAAAAAGAATTTTTAAATTAAAAAAGAAAAAAATTGATTTTATTTGGTACTTTCCGAAGCATAAAGACGGGAAAGTGTCGGATGATTATGAATTAGTCTATTTTAAACATCCGAAAGATCTGCATCACGCAAAATTTTATATAAGTTCATCATTAGATATAGAAGGAATTCGCTTTAAGGAAGAAAATGTAAAGGGGAGAATGGAAACACCGCATGCAAAATTTTCACAATTTATTACCGTTCGTAATGTTGGAAAACCACGTCTCGGATTAGCTATATTTATATATGAAGATAATGTTATCAATGAGGAAAATGAGCAGGAGTTCACGCAATTTACGTCGAATTTTATACTGTTAGGTTTATATGAACCTTTTGTAAAGTCAATTGAAGATCGAATTGATCAAGGAGGAGGCTGAAGACCGAAAATGAAAAATAAAAATATAAGGTCTTCTACTTTAAAACGAGAAAAAAAAGCAGCATTAGGAAAGTATCATAAAGGGGTTAAATCACTTAAAATAGCGAAAATGGACAAGCCTGTCTTAAAGGAAACAAAAAAAAGAATTGCCCATTATTAGTTTGTATATTGGTACATAACTTAATTTCCCTTTATTTAATCCTTCAGCCAAACTACGGCTGATTTTTTTATTGCACTGCAAAAGATGAAACGTATTTTGTCTCTAAACAATAGTCTCTGCTAAATGAATAAACTGTCACTAAACTTGTATTGTCACGCCATTTATCATGTTACGCCAATACTAATAGCATTATATTTTTAAGATATAAATTTGAGTTAAATTGATGTAATATTTTACCTACGAAGCACAAATCTTTCAATTGCTTGAGCAACACCATTATTGATACATGTATCGGTTGAAAATTTTACTGAATCTCGGATTTCTTGAGGAGCATTTCCCATGGCCACACCTAAACCTACGTATTTTAACATTCCCCAGTCATTATAATTATCTCCCATAGCCATCACTTGATTAGCATCAATGTTATACAATTGTTCTATAATAAATTTCACAGCATTCTTTTTTGTTGCTTTTTTATTCGTTACTTCCAAATGATAAGCGCCCGATCTGTGAATAGATGAAGTTAAATGCGTGTTCTTTTTTAGTATCTTTTCAGCTTCAATAATGACATCTGTCTTGCCGATCATCATAATTTTGTGGATAGGAGCCCCAGTTTGAATTAGTTCCTTCAAATCCATAATAACTGGTGATAATCCATTTAATTCCTTTTGGTATTGAACACCTTTATCTAACTTTGAAGCATACCACTTTGTATTAGAATATAGGCTTAAACTGATTGTTGGAAATCGAGTACGTATAATCTCATAAACAAATTCTGTTTCTTTCGGGTCTATACAGATATCAGAGATAATTTTAAAACGATTATGTTCATATTTAGAAATAATTCCACCATTGTAACTAATAAATGGTGTGTTAAGTTCTAAGCAATGATAATAATCGATCATTTCTTCCGGAGATCGAGCAGAGACCAAAATAAAGGGAATATCCTTTGAAGAAAGCTTTTTAATAGTTTCAATGTTTTCTTTTGATAGTTCGTCACCGGAATTAATTAAAGTTCCATCAATGTCTGAAAAAATTAATTTTGGTATCATAGACTTACTCCTTATTTATGACTTTAATTTCGGTATCCTCATTAAAAAAATTCCTTTGTTCCTTTGTTAAAGGTTTATCAGTAATAAACACATCAATTTTATCAAGGGAACACACATGATAAGGGACTTTATATTGGAATTTTTGATTTTCGGCTACTAAGATAACCTTCCTTGAATTTTCAATGACACATTGTATAATGGCAGCATCTTCTTGATTTACCAAATAAATTCCTTCCTTGTCAATGCTACCTGTCGCAATAAAGGCGATATCAAAACGAATTTTGTTTATTTTTTGTAAAGTGTCCATGCCATAAAAAAAACGATTTTCAATATTTAATTTCCCGCCTAGTAAGTTGATATTAATATATGGTTTTAATGACATAGCCAAAACATTATCTAAAGAGTGGGTGAATACAGTTACTTTTTCATTCATTTTTTGACAAAATTTTAGCAGTGTTGTTGAAACATCGACAAAGCAAACAACATCTTTTCTTAAATATGATAAGGCAACTTCAGCAATGGCGTTTTTTTCTTTCGTAAAATGGAGCATACGCTCTTCATAGCCAGGTATAAGATTGTCATAGTTTGGAGAAATGATGCCTCCATGAGTTCGGATGGCAGCACCTCTTTCTACAAGAAGTAATATATCTCTTCTCGCTGTATCTTGAGAGATATTAAATTCATTCATTATTTCTTTTGTAGTTAATTCTTTTTTTTCTGCTAAAAGTTCTTTTATTCGAGCGATACGTTTACTCTGATGCATAGTCACTCACCTTGATTTTAATATAGGAATATAATTGAAAAATCGTTATTAATCTTAAAACATCGTTATTTATCGTTTATTGTATGTAATTAAATAAGT
>CADBNU010000476.1 GCA_902796085.1 Heyndrickxia coagulans | reverse complement strand
CGAATTTCAAAAGGCATACATAAAAAAGCATTTATTGATAAAGGATCATTAATTAATTCCGATGTTGTGGTAAAAGAAAACGGCTGCATTGGCAAGAAATGTCTTATTTCCTCGGGTGTTACAATTGGGAAAAATACAATGATGGGGCCAGAAGTTCTTTTCTTCACTAGCAATCACAAGAAAGATATTGATAACCATCGTTTTGCAGAGGGATATGAAGAAAACAGGCCGATTGTAATTGGAGATAATTGCTGGATTGGACAAAGAGCCATCATTTTAGGTGGTGTAGAAATAGGCGATTTTGTAACCATTGGAGCCGGATCAGTTGTAACAAAAAATGTTCCATCAAATTGCTTGGTTGCAGGTAATCCTGCTGTAATAAAAAAATACTATGAGTAAAAGAATTAAAGAGTTGATAAAACTAGATTTAGATAGATACGAAGAAAAAATACCTAAGTACGAAAGGCGTTTTTTAAAACTTTTAAGAAAATGTCAAAATTCAAAAGGGTTTTTATCATATTTTTATAAATTTCAATACATTAAACATTGCCAAAAACGAAATAATGAATTTCCAATTACTGTCAAAGTTGGTTCCGGCCTTTATTTAGGACACACATCCGGAATTACGATAAATCCTACCGTTTCAATTGGCAAAAATTGCAACATCCATAAAAATGTCACTATCGGCCAAGAAAATCGTGGCGAACGTAAAGGAACGCCAACAATAGGAGACTCAGTTTATATTGGGATCAATTCTGTAATTGTTGGAAATGTTGTAATCGGAGATGATGTTTTGATTGCTCCGGGAGCTTTTGTTAATTTTAATGTCCCGCCCCATTCAATTGTTTTAGGGAATCCTGCCAAAATAATAAAAAAAGAAAATGCTACCCAAGGATATATACAAAATAAAATCAAGTAACGACTATGTTGTTTCTATTATCGTTCCGTTTAAATTGAGAGACACAGGTTTTTTCTTTCTTTTTTTCGACTGTTGTATTGCTAATGAAAGAAACGATTTTGAATTTGTTTTTATTGATGATGGCAACGAATTAGAAATCTCTGAATTAGTAAAAGAAAAAATTAGTAGAATTAAAAATTCTATTTTTATAAGAAATGATACTAATCGCGGGGTTAGTTTTTCGAGAAATATTGGAATTGATAATGCGAATGGTAAATACATAATGTTTGTTGATTCTGATGACCTAATAGATTTCAAAGTTTTTGATAGCATCAAATCATTTTTAGAAACAAATAGCGATGATTTATGTTGCTTAAAGTTTGATTATTTTATTGATAACCCTAGATACAGTCATCAATCGTTTGAAAAAACAAATATTATAACCAAAGATTCTATTTCATCGATTCACGACTATACATATTTTGATTCACGACTGGATCAATACCTTCTTAAGAGCGCATGTGGCAAATTATTTAACAAGGATGTAATCAAAAGGAATGGAATTAGATTTAAAGAGGAACTTCGCCATTTTGAGGACTATCTTTTTGTGACTAATTATTGTTCAATAGTCAAGCGGTTATCTTTATTAAATGGCCCAACTTTTTATTTTTATCGAAATAATCCAAACAGCGCTTCTAGATCATATGACAACAATCTTTTGACTGATATTAAAACTTTTTACGAATGTTTTGATTCTGATTATCATTTTTTGAGTGATACTCTCACATTTGACACAATCTACATATTTCTTTCAGATTTAATAAAAAATGAATACCTTAACAGCAAAATTGTTAATAGGACAATGATTAACGAGTTGTTAAAGCATGAATTTATAAGCAGGTCACTTTTTCATTTAAAAAAAGCAAATACAAAAGGTATTTTAAATAAATATTTAAAAAGATTAAAAATACTTACAAAATTTGCTCCTTCACCAATTTGGAAGTCGTACATTTTGCATTTTAATAAAAAATATTTAAAACAATAATAACTTTTATGGTTTTGACTAGTAGAATATCCACTGAAAAGAATATTAAAGCCGGCATAATTATGTCGTATTTAACTTTGATTATTAGCGTTGTTATTTCTATTGTTTATACACCATTTTTATTGAGTCACATTGGCAAATCACAGTATGGACTCACATCGTTCGTAACATCAATAACTTCTTGGTTTACTGTTCTTTCGTCAGCTTTAGTTTCTTCCTATGTTAGATTTGCAACAAAAGAAGCTTTAAAAAATAATGATGATAATGCAAAAACTGTAAATTCGGCATATTTTATTATTTTTTCAACAATTAGCTTACTAATATGTATTCTTGGAATTGCTTTATTCTTTGCAATGAAGTTTTTAATTCTTCCAAAGAGTGTTTACAAAGACAATCCTGAATCAATCAACCTTATTTTAATTCTTACCATTGTTTCGTTATTATCAATTATTATTTCTGTTCCAGGAAATCTTTTTGGCCTTTACAACAATTGGAAGCAAAAATTTATTGTCGCAAAAGGAATTGCTCTTTTGATTAATATTTTGCAACCTTTATGCACTATTCCTTTTTTTTTATTTTTTTTTGATGTTGTTTCCGTCGTAGTTGTTCAATTAGCTTTTACGATAATTGGTATTGTTTTGCATATCTTTGCTTCTACGAAGTTGTACGGCTTTGGGTTTAAAAGACCTTTTGCATCAATAAATAAATCATTATTGAAAGAAATATTATTATTTAGTTCGTTTATTATTCTTAATAGTGTTGTCGATCAGATTAATAGCTCTGCAGATAAAACAATTTTAGGCTTTATGGTAGATGATAATGCTAACAGTGTTGCAATTTATCAAGCTGGTATGTTGTTTAAGAATTACCTATTAATTTTATCTGTTTCAATTTCTTCTGCTTTTGCTACAAAGATTAATGAAGCCGTTGTTGGTGGGGATGGCGAACGTATAAATTCTATTTTTAGAAATGTTTCTAAAGTTCAAATAATTTTAATATTATTTATTGTTGGTGGATTTGCAACGTTCGGAAAAAGTTTTGTCAATCTTTGGCTTGGTGAAGCATTGGGAGAAGATTGCTTGATGTCATTCTATGTAGCTTTGATTCTTTTTATCTTATCCTCTGTCCCTTATACGGAAAATGTTTCAATCGAAATACAAAGAGCAAAAAACAAACATAAGTTTAGAGCTATTTTATATGTTTGCGTCGCGGTTACTAATATTATTTTAACGATAATTTTAGTTGCTCTTTTTGATAAACAATATGCAATATGGGCATGTTTAATAGGCACCGCTTTCTCTAGTATAATTGGTTATTGGATTGTCATTAATATTTATAATATTAAAGTAATTAAATTAGACATTAAAGGGTATGCATTTGATTTACTAAAAACAATTCTTGCAGTTGCGGTTTGTTTTTTGTTGACTCGCGGAATCTTGCTCATTTCTAATATTTCCGATGATGTCATTGTATTATTTGCGTCCGTTATTCTTTACATAAGTTTTTACTTATCGTATATTCTTCTCTTTGAAAGGCGTTTTTTAAAGAAATTCTTTAGAAAGGGGGCGATTGAGCAATTATGAAAAAAATAATGTATGTCGCCTCACTGAATACAAAAAAAGATAAATATGATGGTGAAAGAATAAAAAGCACTCATATTTTTAATTCACTAAGCAAACTTTTCGATTCTATCACTGTTATTAATCTTTCTAAAACGAAACTTTTTTCAACTTTCAAAATGTTGTTTCTTAGTTGCTTTGCTAAACGAAGATACAGCTATTTTATTGTTTCAAAAGATGCTCGTGGAGCAAGAATTATACACAAAATTTTTAAATTTGCTCATGTTAATCCTAAAAAAATAATTTATTTTGAAATCGGACCTTTTTTGTATGATTTGCTTTTATCTAAAAAAACAAAACCAGAACTATTTCTTTTTGATAAAAACATCATCGTAGAAACCGAAAGTATGAAACACGAATTAGAGGAGTTTGGTTTTACAAACATTTGTATTTTTCCGAACTTTAAAGTGAATCCAAAAATAGAATTTACAAAGAAAAAATATCCAGTTAAACAACTTAAATTGGTCTATTTTTCTAGGATTGAAGAGAAAAAAGGAATCTATGATTTGATAAGTGTTCTTGAAAGGATAAATCAAGGCAAAAACCTTTTCACTTTAGATATTTATGGGTTATTTATGTCCAAAGAAGACGAAGAAATGCTTCATAATTTAATTAAGCGTAATAATTTTTTATCTTATAAAGGCAAGCTAGATATGGATGATAACGAATCTTATAAAATTTTGTCTTCCTATGATCTCCATGTTTTTCCTACCCATTATAACGAAGGCTTCCCTGGATCGTTAATCGACTTCTTTTTTGTCGGTGTCCCAACCCTTTCCTCTTCTTTTTTGCGTTTTAAAGACATTCTTTCCGAAGAAAATTCTTTTGTATATAGACAAATGGATAATGAAGATTTGAAAAAGCAACTAATTTATATATATAACAATCAAAGCCAGTTACTCGATCATTCTATCAAAACCTACCAACTCAATTCTTTATATACTACAGAAACTTTTGAAGTATTGTTGAGAGGACTTTTTCATGAATAAAAAAAGAGTGATAATTTTTAATTCTTTCGACTATGGTAGTACCGGTGTTCTTTGTAACTATTTGTCCCAAGCTAATATTCCAACGTACAACAAACCACTATTTATTTGTTCGAATTCTCCAAAAACACACCAAGCAGATTATTATTTGTATGAGAACACAAGTAAATTCTATAGAAAATTTCAATCTATTATTGCCAAACGTTTTAATAAATATGGTTTTGTAGGAAAAAAAGCTACCAAAAAAGCTTTAAAAAATATTAACAAAATGGTTTTGCCGGAAGATGATTTAATAATCAGCATTCACCAAATTGAATCCTCTCTTTTTTGCTTAAGTGAAATAATTCGATTTGCTAAGAATAAAAAAGCAAGAATTTTTATCACCCTCCATGATTGCTGGCTGTTCACCGGAAAATGCCCATATTTTGATATTGCCGGATGCAAAAAATGGATGAGCGAATGTGATATCTGTAATTACAAAAATGATTTTCCAATTACAAGCAAATCAAACATTAAAAAAAGCTATCT
>CADBNU010000475.1 GCA_902796085.1 Heyndrickxia coagulans | reverse complement strand
AAAGGATCAATCCAACTATGATCCAGAAAGCCATTCGCCCATATTTAATGAAGGCAGATTCGGAACCGGCCATGACGACGTATAAATAAATGACAAAGAAAAAAGCATTTCGTACAAGGTTGATCAAGTGAAAAAGCATCGTATATGGAGAATAACGTTTTGCTTTTGTCATTACTCCACTTCCTTAATTCTTGCATATTGGGCAATTTGATTCCGCAACTCAACTGCCGCTTCTTTTGGCAAGGCAGGTATGGTGTGAGACGATCCCATCGTTTCCACGGAAACGGAACAGAGGCCGTATTTTCTAAGAAGCGGGCCTTGTTCGGTTGCGACTGATTGGATTTTTGTCATCGGGACAAGCTCATGGGTTTCTTTTAATGCCCCTGATTTTAGTTGTAAATATGCTTCATCGACATCATAGCGCCAATGTTTGTAAAGCAAGAAGGGGCGAATCACTGACCAAATCCAGCCGATAATCGTTAACACGGTCGCCCCGATTAAGAGCCATCCAACCCATTCTTTCCATAAAAAACGATCATCAAGGTAAAAAAGGATTCCCAAGATGATGAGAACGATCATATTTCCAATCGCGTCACTGATAAGCCAAACCTTGATTGCATCCTTCGATAAACGTTTCTGAGGTGCGTTTATGGGGATACTCAAACAATCACCACCTATATTCTCTGCCTATTATACATCGCTTTGAGTGATGGTTCATCCATCTTGATATGACTCGCTATTTTTTATAAATTAAAACCCCTTGATAGAAATTAGAATCAACTGTGTGTTGATTGGCAATAGACAGTTTAGTAATGCGAATGGATGTATGAATTAGCACAGTAAGCTACTTGTAAATTAGATAGGTAAAATACCATTTTCCACAAAAAAACACTCAGAATGTTTCACTTCTGAGCGTAATTGAAATCAATAAATACTTTTTCAACAATCGCGCTCTACTTCAGAGACCGCTTAAATTATATCTTCTTTTTCTTTTATTCAACACGAGCAGGCTTGTAATTAAAATTAAATTAGCTATGGAAACAATAATACTGCCTTCAAATTTATATGTACCACCTGAAATCAACAAACTTCCTTGAAAAGTATTGATTAGAAGGTTTGGATAATCACCTGCCAAAGAAACGCCACCCAATATAATTGCCCCAACTGTATTCCAAATGAAATGGATAATTATTGGTGCCACTATTGTTCCTGTATACTCTAAAAGTAACGTTACAAATATGCTCATCGAAATAACATTAATCACTGGGATAATCCCTGCTTCAAATGCGCCCCCATGCATCACGGTGAATAAAATTGTTGTTAAAATGGTTGCCACAATAACATTATATTTATGTTTCCATAATTGATATAAATACCCTCTTACCAACAATTCCTGCATGGCAACATTCAACAGTGATGCCAAAATCCAAATCCATATGTAATCAACACTGTTTTGACCCTGTATATTCATAGTTTTTGTAAGTAAGAAGACAGTTACTACACTCCCTAACCACAAGACACCTAAAACAATACCTATTAAAGAACTTTTTAAGAATCTTGGAGCTACAGGAATTGTAATTTTACACTTTTCTACAATAAAAACGAAGACAACTGACAATAAAACCACTACCACAAGTGGTGTAAACTCCCACCATAACCGTAAAAACGCCTGACTGTTTGTATGTATATCAGGCGTAAATGATATTAAAATGGCCCAACTCAAAAAAATATAATGGTTTTTAAAATGGTACTGGCTAACTTTTTCATTATTAATTCCTCTTTTCTACCTAAGACAAACTGTGCAGTAATCTAGTCTGTTTGCTGAATATCATACTTTTAATAGCTTAACACAAAAACAATATTTCTCTAAAATGGATAGCAAAAAGTACTGAGGAATAAGGGGAACCGTCAAAGTTAACCAAATGCCTAAACAGGAAGAACGGATTAAGAGATGTAAAGAAAACCAAAAACTTGCGATGGAGAACGATATTTTAAAGCGAGCCGATCAGCATAGTCATGGTCTTTATCAGCGGATGGACGCTTGGAGCGACAGGGAACGCGGTGATGGATGAACCGATTAAGATTCGCCAATTACTAGGAGCCGCTATTGCGTACGTGCCAGCCCTTTTTGTCATCAGTGGCCTCAGGGCTTTCTTTGTCGGGTTTCTCCCGCGAGCGACCCTAGGATTAAAAAGATGAACTCCTTT
>CADBNU010000474.1 GCA_902796085.1 Heyndrickxia coagulans | reverse complement strand
ATAGAACAGATGTAATACAAATGGCGATTTATTTATTATCTAAAGAAATTTTAGGCATGGAAGAAGTTAGTGATATTATTGACAAGCATTATAGCGGTATAAAAGAATGGGGGAAAGACGTGAAAAAGATAAAAGTGTATAAAGAAAATGATGAATTTGTCATTGAACGAAAAACAGAATCTAATCAGGTTATAAAAAGTTCTTTCAAAACAGAAGGGGATTTTAAAGTTTGGTTAGATTCTAATAAGTTTGAAATTGATGAAATAGATGTTGAAGATGAAGAATTATGGCCATTAGTTATTAATCATTTATCGAAAGGAAAATAAAAAATGTTTAATGGAGGATTAAAGAAATGGTTGATAAATCAAACATTGGTAAACGTTATGAAGTAAGGGATTCAGATGAAGTGAGAATGGAGATAGTTCAAGTTCTAGAAAAGGGTTTAGGTCGTTCTCTTACAGGACAAGAACTTTATGTAGCTTATTGGTTAGGAGATTGTGAATTTGAAACAGTGGGTGTCCTTTTGGATAAACAAATGTTGTTACTGTTGTTAATTCGATTGAATTTTTCACTAAAGGAAAATTAGAAGTAGAGCAAGGTTGGAAATCTTTGTTTGATAGAGATACAAGAGATACTAGAGATACTAAGGATTCTAATACCCCTATAAAATCATTTCCGAATTTATCTAATGGTGAAATGGTAAAGGGTGAAGTAAAGATAAAGGAAGGCATTACTACTCCACCTAAACCATATACAGAAGGTCAATTAATTAATTTAATGAAGACAGCTGGTCGATTTGTTGATGATGAAGAAGATAGTGAGATTTTAAAAGAAATTGAAGGTATCGGAACTGAAGCAACTAGAGCCGGAATTATAGAAAATATTAAAGAAAATGGTTATATCGAGATTAAAAGAAATGTAGTTTCTTTGACAAAAAAGGGAGAAATACTTTGTGAGGTTATAGAAGGGAATTTACTTTCGAGTCCATCAATGACTGCTAAATGGGAAAGTTATTTAAAAAAGATCGGAGAAGGAAAGGGTACACAGGAACACTTTATAAAAAACATTGAAAAGTTCTTAAGAGCTACAATTGAAAAAGCTCCTAAAGCTTTTTCTGATTCAAATGTTGAAAAAGCAATTCAAGAGCAGAAGGAATTGTCGTATATTGCTAATTGTCCTTCTTGTCAGGATGGGAAGATTGTAGATAGAAAAACCTTTTATGGTTGTTCCAACTATAAGAATGGTTGCAAAATGACGTTACCTAAAAAATGGTTTGGAAAGAGTTTAACTAAAACAATGATTAAAAAACTTTGTGAAAAAGGAAGAACAAATAAGCTTAAATTCACAAATAAAAGTGGCAAGAAATTTTATGCATATCTAATATTGGATAACGAAGAAAACAAAATCATGTTTGAGTTTCCTAAAGCGACTTAAAGTACCTTAAAGAGTAAACCAAATATATTCAATAAAGCAAGTGGGGGATAAATATGGTTGATATTTTTTGGAGTGCGTTTTGGGGTATATTTTCAGATGTAATATTATTCTGTTTTTTATTTGTATTATCATGCTGTTTGATTGCTTATATCATTAAACAAGCAAAAGAAAATCGTTATCTAAAAGAATTAGCGAAATCAGGAATGAAAGAAATTGACCGCATGGATGGATTGCAGTTTGAAGTTTATTTAAAGGCATTATTTAGAGAGATTGGCTATCGCCCTTTAGTTACGAAAAGTAGTCATGATTTTGGAGCAGATCTGATAATGAAGAAACATGATAAAAAGATTGTTATTCAAGCTAAAAGATATAGTTATAGAAATAAAGTCGGTATAGAAGCAGTTCAGCAAATTTACAGTGCAAAAGCATATTACAAAGCAGATGAATGTTGGGTTATAACAAATAGTAGTTTTACTAAATCAGCTGAAAAATTAGCTTCAGCCTGTAATGTTAAATTAATTGATCGAAAAAAACTGGTCCATCTAATAAATAAAATTAATCCTTCTGTATCAGCAAAGAAGGTTATAGAAACAGTCAAACCACAATCTAGAAAATGTCCTAATTGTTCAGGGGAGTTAGTTCAAAGGAAAAGTAAAACAGGCAATCTCTTTATGGGATGTAGTAACTATCCAAGTTGTACTTATACAGAAAATGTAGCTAAATGAATTTGTATGCGGTTTGTTTCGGGTATCGAACCCTCACAAACCGACATTTTTAAGAAATGTTAGCTCAAATCACAAGTAGCGGCCAACCGCATTTTGCGGTTGGCTGCTACTTGTTTTTTCGCTATTTATGTTTTTTCTCACCGGTATCGAACCGGTGAGAAAAAATTGTCGCTCCTTGAAACTTGTTACCTTCTTTGCACTTCGGCATTGTAATGTTGGCTCATTACTCGGTCAAGGGCTAGCAAAAAAGCAAAGGAAATCGGAAAAACCAAGTAGGCTAACTGTCCGTAACCTTGCAAAATACGCAAGCTAACGGACAGTAAGTCATTGGGTTTTCCTCGCTTTCCTACGGACACACCATATTTTACTAAAAACCGTTTATTTTTTACTAATGTGTCCTATGCTTTTTTTTGCGAGTCGGCTTCTTGTCGTAAGCCGACCCTTGACACTCGTTTTCGCCAACATTGTAAAGGGGTTAAGCAAAGAAAGGAGGTGAATATCATGGAAGAAATTCAAATTTCGTTGTTTATAGAGTTTTTTCTAACAGTTATTGTCTTGATTGGAGGCGGTGTTGCCCTTTATCAGATAATAGCTGTAACAGAAAAACACACCATTCACAAGATCGCCATTGTGATTTATGGTGTGTTCTTTATTTTCATGTGCATAAGATTACTTTCACTTATCATCTTAGCAAACTTATAAAAAAAGGAGAAGGGTTTAATCCCTTCTCTTTTTTTTCAAAGAAATATTCAACTCAACCTTATATGTATAAAATAATCCCCCACTGTCAAGAATGATGATACTACTAGTCTATCAAGGGGGTATTGAAGAATGAATAAGTGTAATTGGTGTGGTAAAAAAACAACCAAAGATAGTTATAAACGTGATGGTATGTGTGCTACCTGTTGGAAGAAATATAAACGGATTGGGAAAAACCTTAAGAAATATGCTTAGTAATAGGTTTTTCCATCTTTTCTTACCGGTATAATCCTATATCGTTCATCTTGATTGTATCTATCTTGAAAAAAATCAATAATGTCTACATGATTAACAGCTAACTTTATAATTTCATATGCCAACATAGTTTTTGTCATATCACAAGATATGGCTAATTTTTTTAATTTATCATGAGTATCCTTGTCCAATGAAGCATTAACACGAATTTTTTTGTTTCCATGGAGTTCTTTTTTCGTTTTTTTCTTATCTATTTTTATCATTATTACCTTCTCCCCTTTTAATTTTTTAAAATTTTTTAATGATTTCTCACTAACAGTGTTACACAGTACTTTTTTGCTAGTGTTACATATATATTCTGTAACACTATTACATATGCCTATAAATCAAGGCTCAAACCTCCCTCGACCCCTCTTTTTAGGTAGTAACACTGTAACTGAAAGGTATACCCTCTCCCCTCGCTTAAAATTCGTCATTAAACAATCTGAAAATTTAATTTATTCGGGTTCTTATGTTGTACAGTACTACATTTTATGATATAATTGTAGTACAGTACAACATAAAGTGAGTTAAAAAATATTTTAGAAAAGAGGGTGTTTAAGATGAAAAAGGCTACTGAAATAATAATTGAAAAATTTCCTTCTTTAAAAGAACACGTTAATGCGTATGAAAATATGTTTACACGACAACAAGCGTTAGATTCACTTGATGATGATATTGAACGGACTTTTATTCAGTTAGTATGGTTTTTTGAAGATCCTGACAACAATGATTTTGATTTAAGAAATTTATATAACAAGTTAGAAAATGAGTGGTTGATTTTCGCTCTTGATGTAATCAGTTTTTATTTCAAAACAGATACTTACTTGATACAAAATCCGACTGAATCAGTAATTTATTTAAATGATTATGTAGACCAAAATGGAGCAAGTCGTTATTTGGAATCAAAGGGATTAGCTTTTCCTCAAGGAAAGATTGCAACTTATATTTTGCGAGGTAAATTTCCAAAAGAAGATTTATTAGTTGCCGGAAAGAAATTTTGGAAAGTCAGCACCATTGATAAATATGCTTCAGAGCAATTGGAAAAAGAAGAATAGGAGCAACAGATTATTATACTTAATGTATCTTTAGTATTTCTAAGGAGTGGGAGGAAATATGACTGATTCAGAGGTTAAAGTTATTAGAGGGGGATGGAAAAACGTTCCTGACAATTTGTTCTGTAAGACCGATTTATTAAAAATGGGTTTAGTACCTAAAGATAAAAACAAGCCGGTTGCTGTTGTTTGGAATAGCTACCAATGGATTGATGTCAAATTAGTATCGCTATTAGAAAAAAGTTAGATGAATATTTGATTAATAAGCCAACAAAAAAAGTATCTGAAGGGAAAAGTTTTATGAAAATACGTTTGTATGGAACTTTAGATGAAATCGAAGAATATTTACGGAAAATTAAACAATCATTCAATGTTGTTTCTGTTTCAAAGTATTATAAAGATCGAGGGCATAGTGAGTTGTATCGTGTTTATATAGAGGTAAGATTGTAACGTAGTAAATGTTGGTTAGTCTTTGAAAGGAGAATAAAAATGGATAGATCAAATTTTAAAGAAAAGATAATTGATGAATGGAAAAAACAAATATTGCAAGCAGAAGACTTAATTAAAAGACATGAAAAAAATGGACATTATGATTTAGCAGAAGAAGTTAATAAAATGAAAAAAGAAGCTGAAGTAAATTTAGAAAGATTATTGACGGATAAGTGAAAGGGGGAATTTTAAGGAATTGAGTATTTTTAAAGTCAGTTTTTTTGCTGATGGTTATGAAAGAGTTGCTGTTGTAATTCAAACTGATGAAGAAAAAGCAATTGAATTTTTGAAAAAGAACTATGCTGAATTTGAATTGATTAGTATTGATGAAATTAATCCGTATATTGAATCAATAATACATGAAGAAGTTATTGAAATGGTTTAAAAATAATGAGAAAAACTATTAAATTAATAAAATTTGGGGCAACCTTTCAGGCTCATTCAGAATGTAAGGCAACAAAAGACGTTGCCTAACATTCTGATGTGAGTCGCTTCAGTCTAAAATGTCCGATAACTACAAACTGTAAGCAAGTAGCTGATTGCTACTTGCAACAGTTTGTAAGTTCCTGTCCATTTCTTAACGACTGAACGATTGCGAAATTAAGTGAGTTCTTAGAAGTATTAATTTTAATTAAATCATAGAAGAATATTTAAATATGTTCGCATTGGAGTGATCTCCAATGCGTTTTTAATTTCCTTTTTCCCTGTTGCACTCTCTAGAGTAAACGCTCAAACTTCTAAGCAAAAAACAGGCAGGACACCCGACCCTTTCCTGTTTTTTGCTAAGAAGTTTTGCTAAAAAACGTCAACAAACTTTCGCGACATATCCTCGCTTCGCTCCGGTATTTCACGGTTTTGTTGACGTTTTTTAGCGAGCGTTTATCTTCTGAGTGCCAACAGGGAAAAATGATTCCCTATGGGAATTATTTCTTCCTGAGTGCAAGGGAAAAAGAAATTAAAAAATATCTTTAAATTGAAGGGGAGATTCAAAGATGGAAAAAATCTATGAAGTTGTAAGAATTAAGCAAGTAGTGACAGAAAGTTCATTGGAGTATGGAAGGATTAGAGAGCCTAAACATGCAGTAGATATTGCTTATCACTTCATAGGAGAAGATGACAGAGAAATATTTTTGGTAATGTGCCTAAACACTAAAAATATTGTTACAGCTGTACATCGTTGTCACGTTGGCTCAGTAAATGCCACAATTGTTCACCCTAGAGAAGTATTTAAATCGGCTATACTTAATAATTCAACATCAATAATCGTTGCACACAATCACCCTTCAGGCGACCCAACCCCATCAAGAGAAGATATAGAAGTTACAGAACGATTAGCCGAATCAGGTAGAATACTAGGAATTGAATTGCTCGATAGCCTTATTATAGGAGAAAAAACAGGATTAACAATAAAATTTACTAGTTTAAAAGCGAAAGGCTACTTATAAGTAGCCTTTCCTAAAATTTATTGAATCGGAGGGGATAAAAATGAAAAAAGAAATAGCTTTAAAACTTAAAGAAATGGAAAAGAAACATCTAGAATATGTTAATAATTCAAAGATTAATGAAGATGATGATTTATACAATGAAAGAATGATTTTGTTAGTACACGAAAAACAATCAAGTTGGCATTTATATTACGACCCTAAATATAATTATATTTATTCAATAGCTGTTGTTCCAAGTGCAAAAAGCTCATGTTTTGGCGATTTGAAGTATTTTAAAAGATGGTACAGATGGAAAGAAGAAAATGATAAAAATGCAATGCTTTGTTTAACGAATAAAGCAGTTGAGTTATTAGGTATATAGGGAGGGACAAAATTGGAGAGGGAATTTAGAATTTGTTCAGAATGTGGAAAAATTATGTTTGAGGGATATGTGATTGAAGGAGGATGGAGATATTATTGTTCTGATACTTGTTTAGAGAAGAATTATACAAGAGATGAATTTAATGAAATGTATGGTGATGGTGATACAGAAACATATTACACCGAATGGTAAGATTTAAACCCTATCAGTCGACTGGTTGACTAGTCGATTGATAGAGGTTATAATATATTCTGAAAAATAAAATAATAAGAGGTGATAAACATGGAAGATATTTTAGAAATTCAAAAACCTAAACAAAAAGAGTTTTCTCTTAGAAATATCACATGGGGATCACCAGAGTTTTACAAAATAATTGATGAAGCAAATAAACAGGAATTGGAACAGGAATTATATGAAAGAACAATTGAAGCTATAAGAATCATTAAAGAAGGAATTTAAGCCATTTAAAGATAGGAGTGTATTTAATGAGTGATAAAAATAGCCAAGGAGACAAACAAGTTAAAATATCATCAGATAGACATAAATTGCTGAAATTATTATCTGCAAAAACCGGAAAGGAAATGAAAGAAATCATACATGAAGCATTTGACATGTACTATGAAAAACTTAAAGAAAAAGAATGATCATTAAATTAGGTGTTAAGGGGGGTAAATAATGTCAAAAAAAATTGTAATTTTATCAGAAAAACCAAGTCAGGCAAGAGCTTATGCCGAAGCATTTAAGGTTAAACAACAAACAAAAAATTACATAGAAATTGACAAATGTTCCATTTTTCCTGATGGTGCAATCATAACATGGGGAATCGGTCATTTAGTGGAATTAAAAATGCCTGGAGAATACACAAAGGAATGGGAAAAATGGAACTTAGATGACCTACCAATAATTCCGAGTAACTTTGAATTTAAGGTTTCCAGGGACAAAATAGATCAATTTAATACTGTAAAAAAACTGTTCCAAGAATCAGATGTTATTATAAATGCGTGTGATATTGATCGGGAAGGCTCAAATATCTTTTATTCAATTTTAAATATGACAGGAGTTAAAAACAAGGAAATAAAACGTCTATGGATTAATTCTTTGGAAGTTGATGAAGTACGAAAGGGGTTTAAAAATTTACATGATAATAAAAGAGATTTATTGCTTTATCAAGAAGCAAAAACTAGACAGTTGAGTGATTGGCTTGTTGGGATTAATGCTAGTCGGTTATTTACGCTTTTATTATCCAAAAAGGGCGTTAAAACTACATTAAGCGTAGGTAGAGTACAAAGTCCTTTAGTTTATATGATTTATCAAAGGCAAAAGGAAATTGACAACTTTAAACCAGAGCCATTCTTTCAATTGATCGGAGTTTTCCAAAATGACAAAGGAAAATATGAAGGGAAAGCTAAAATCAAAGAAAAAAACAAAGACATGTTAATTGAATTACTTATGAAAAATAATGTTCCTGAAGGAACAACGATTAAAGGAAAAATTAAACAGGTTGAAAAAAGATTAAAAAAAGAAAAGCCCCCTCGTTTACACTCATTGTCTACGATACAAACAACTGCCAATAAAAAATGGAAATATAGTCCATCCGTTGTATTAACAACCATGCAAAACCTATATGAAAAAAAATTAGTTACATATCCTCGTACTGATTGTAACTATATCACAGATAATGAGTTTGAATATTTATCTCAGCGAGTTAAAGAATATCAAAAGATTTTAGGTGTTTTATTTGAGCCTGATAAAACATCTAAAAAAAGGTATGTTGATAATACAAAAGTACAGGAGCATTACGCAATAATCCCAACTAAAACAATCCCTGATAAATCTATTGTAGATACATTATCAGAACATGAGAAAAACATTTACTTTGAAATCTTAAAAACAACTTTATCAATGTTTCATAAAGATTATATTTACGAAGAAACAAATATTGTTACTGATGTTAATTCGATTCGATTTTACACAAAAGGTAAAATTGAAGTATCTCTTGGTTGGAAGTCGTTATTTGAAAAAGAAACAAAAGATACAAGTGATACCACCAACCCTACAAACACATTACCAAATTTAATTGTTGATGATATTGTAAACAGCACAGTAAAAATTAAAGAGGGAATCACCACTCCACCTAAACCATACACAGAAGGGCAATTGATCAATCTAATGAAAACAGCAGGAAAGATGGTTTCTGATGAAGAAGATAGCGAAATTTTAAAAGAAATTGAGGGTATTGGCACAGAAGCTACTCGATCAGGTATTATAGAAAGCATTAAAGACAATGGTTATATCGAGATTAAAAAAAATGTAGTTTATTTGACAAAAAAAGGGGAAATACTTTGCGAGATTATAGAAGGGAATTTACTTGCCAGTCCATCCATGACTGCGAAATGGGAAAGTTATTTAAAAAAGATTGGCCAAGGAAAGGGTACACAGGAATACTTTATAAAAAATATCGAAAAGTTTTTAAGAGCCACAATTGACAAAGCGCCTAAAACATTTTCTGGGGTGAATGTTGAAAAAGCAATACAAGAGCAAAAGGAATCGTCATATATTGCTAATTGTCCTGTTTGCCAGGCTGGAAAAATTGTAGACAGAAAAAACTTTTATGGTTGTTCCAATTATAAAAATGGTTGCAAAATGACGTTCCCTAAGAAATGGTCAGGAAAAAACTTAACAAAAACAATGATTAAAAACCTATGCGAAAAAGGAGAAACAAACAAACTTACATTTACAAGTAAAAACGGAAAGAAGTTTGAAGCATATTTGATCTTGAATGCTAAAGAAAATAAGATCACGTTTGAATTTCCTAAATCCAAGAAAAGAAAAAGAAAACTTCATAAAGGTTTTATAACTACATTTTGAAAGGGGATATAAAATGATGAGAGTATGGGAAAGAAAAGGTTATATAGTATCAGAAATAGAATTTGATCATGATTTACATGAATTTGAAGTTGTAAAAGACGGTAAGGTAATTGCAACAATTACACCGGAAACAATAGAAGATATGGAACAAATTATTTCCGACTTAGACGCTGGAGAAGATGTCAATGGCTGGGAAGACGGAATGGGAAATACTATCGTAATTAATTAGGGGGTTATATTTATGATCAAAAAAAATGATTATGAAAATATGTCAATCGAAGAACTAATGTCTGAATTAAGTAAAGTCCATAAAAAGACAAAATTTAAAGTAAAAAAAGCGAATATTGATGAAAACGGTCATATTATCCTAGATCCAAAAGATAAAAATGATCGGGAATGGTATGAAAATGATAAGGATTATGATGTCCTATGACAGCAAGTAAAGAAAATAAGCAAAAACAAATGGAAAACGGTGATGTTTATATCGCTTTTGTGCGGTATGCTGAGGATATAAATAATGACAATAACCCAAAAGGAAAAGTAAGACCTGTTGTGATTTTTAAAGACCCAGAGGATAATAAATTGTATGCTTGTAAAGTGTCAAGTCGAGTAGATAAACCACTTGAAAGGAAATTTGGCTACATAATCAAGGACTGGAAAGAAGCGGGTTTTAGCAAACCATCAATTGTAGCTTGTAACAGAGAAAATATCAGGGAAATTAATAAAACTGCTATCCATCGTTATATTGGCAGATTAACAGACAGAGATATTAAAGGAATGTTAATTAAACATATAAAGGTTGCTAGACTTGAATACAAAATAATGAAAGAAAAGCGAAACGAATTAGAACGGTAAGTAAGCAAATAAGGTAAGCATTGGAATGTATTCCAATGCTTCAGAAAATAGAAAAGGTGGCGAAAAAATGAAAGTGAAATTGTTTGAATTTGATATTTCTGATTTCGAGGAAGTTTATGTGATTATAGACAATAAAAAAAATCGAATTCATATTTCGTCAGTACATTATGAGTTTAGTATCACGTTAGATTTAAATAACTTACATGATGATCTGGAAATGCAAACAAAATACAAGGAAGAAAATTTTAATAACAAAGTTCGTAAAGTTTGCAAAAAAATCATAGAAGAATTGGATTTGTAAATTAGAAAATGATGAGCAAAAAAAGACAAATCCCAACTCAAATGAAGCATTTGAGTTGGGGTTTGTCGACAGTCTGAAGCATTGGAATGTATTCCAATGCTTTTTTTTACTTCATTTTTCCGTTGCACTCCGAATAGTAAACGACCCAAACATCTAGGGAAAAAACAGGGAGGACACCCGACCCTTCCCTGTTTTTTGCCAAGATGTTTGGCTAAAAAACGTCAACAAACTTTCGCGACATAGCCTCGCTGCGCTTCGGTATTTCACGGTTTTGTTGACATTTTTCAGCGGTCGTTTATCTTCTACGTGCCAACGGGAAAAATGATTCCCTTTGGGAACATCAAAATTCGCGTGCAACTAAAAAAATGAAGTAAAAAAATTTTTAAAGGATGGTGCTTTTATAATGAATCTTTACGAAATGATAACTAATAAAATAATTAGAAAACTAGAAAAGGGTACTATACCTTGGCGGCGACCTTGGGTAAACGGTATCGCTCGCAGTTGGGTAACTCAAAAGGAATATAGAGGAATAAATACTCTTTTATTAGATGGTGGGGAGTATGCGACATTTAAACAAATACAGGAAGCAGGGGGGAAGGTAAAAAAAGGAGCTAAAAGCCATATAGTAGTGTTTTGGAAATTAATAAATGTTGAAGATGAAGAAACTGGAGAAGAAAAAAAGATTCCTTTTTTAAGATATTATCGAGTATTTAAAGTCGGAGAGCAAACAGAAGGTATTGAGCCAAAAAGAAAAGAAATTAAATTTAACCACAATCCAATTGAAAAAGCAGAAAAAATCAAAACAAACTATATTAATTGCCCGACCTACTCCTATAAAAGCGGAAAGGCTTATTATCAACCTTTACAAGATCACATCAATGTACCACCGTTATGTGACTTTAAAAATCCTCATGAATTTTACAGCACTTTGTTTCACGAGATGGTACACAGTACAGGACATAAAGATAGATTAAACCGTAAAGGTGTATCAGGCATTACAAAATTTGGCGATGAAGAATATTCAAAAGAGGAATTAATCGCAGAAATCGGAGCTTCCATGTTGTGCGGAATTGCTGGCATTGATAATCATACTATCGACAATAGCGCGTCTTATATTCAGTCATGGTTGCGTAAATTAAAAAATGATAAAAAATTAATCATTATTGCATCACAGCAAGCACAAAAAGCAGTTGATTATATCCTAGGAATTGACCATGACTAATAATCCCCCATCTAGTCGACTAGTCGATTAGATGGGGGGAATTAACAAGGAAATTATTTTATCAAGATTTTTGATGACGATTAATGTTAATAAGGAGCATTTAAACAAAATTATCTTTTGCTAGTTGGTAGGTTAGTTGTCTAATTTGATTTTATAGCATTATAGCGACACGCGTTTTTTAAATTAAAAGCGTAATTTTTATATTTAACTTTTAAAAAAAGCACAGCTGTAAAAAATTAAAAAATTAATATGCATCCCTTGTATCCCTTGGGATACAGTGATATAATACATATAAAGACAGAATTATAGATGACCTAAAGGCGTTCCTGGGGTGTTAGT
>CADBNU010000473.1 GCA_902796085.1 Heyndrickxia coagulans | reverse complement strand
CAAAAACGTACCGTACAAATCCAGAACAATCAAATCCTTCTGGTGTATTTCCCCCAAATAGATAAGGTACACCTAGTTGAGCATTAGCAATTTCCAACACTTTGTTATATATAGCTTGTCCTTTTTCTGAAGGATCCTTATCAATCATCTGTTCTTTTTCTAACTGTTTTTTAATTACTTCATCAACTAACAATTCATCATGCGGGGGATTCTTCACTTCATTCTCGATATGTTGGTTAGGTAAGTCTCCCTGCTCCTCATGATTTAGAGATTGAGAGGATGAATAAATTGTCAATATTTGACCAGCATATATCACATCAGCAGAACTTAACTGATTCCAATTCATCATGTCTTCAACAGTCACATTGAATTTTTTGGAAATTTTTGTTAAAGTATCCCCTTTAACCACTTTATATGTAATTTGAGAAGCAAGTTGTCTATCTGGAATATTTAATTTTGTCATTCTAGCTTTAGATAAAGTTTCTTTTCTCGTTTTAGAACGGTCGATATTCGAAAAATTATTAGGTAAAACGTTACTTTTTATGTTAAAATGTTCAAGTGTTTTTTTGCCGCTGCTTTTATCACTTTCCGTGGATGCATAAACACTTTGGGCGAAAATACAACTTGCCAACAAACCCGCACTTATTAATACAATCGACTTTTTTCGCCGGTACACCCTATCTCCCTCCTTATAAAAAGATTAACTATATCATACTTAATATTTCGGCTAAAAACTAATAATTTTTTAGAAATAATTAAACATTAAGTAAGGAATTCTTAAAATATCCAAAAATATTATTTGTCTTTTTCGACGATAGATGATATAATTCGACATTGTTACCGTTCTAATTATTTATTATTTTTAGAAATTTTCCGCTATTCGAAAATAAAGGAGAAAATGCAACTATGAAAAACTTAGGAGATCTTGTAAAAAACCATTTAGCTGTAGGATTTATGTTATTCGCTCTATTTTTAGGAGCTGGTAATATTATCTTTCCACCGCTATTAGGGCAACTGGCAGGAGAAAACATCGTACCTGCAATGATCGGTTTCCTTATTACCGGAGTGGGGTTACCGCTTCTAGGTATCGTAGCTGTTGCAAAGAATGGCGGGGATTTGCAAGAAGTAGCTAGTCGTATTCACCCTTGGTTTGGTGTAATTTTTACATCAGTGGTTTATTTATCAATCGGACCGCTTTTTGCCATTCCTCGTACAGGAGCAGTTACATATGAAATCGGTATTGCTCCGTACTTATCTGATGCACAAGCTGATAGCTGGGTACCATTATTTATAAGTTCATTTATTTATTTTGCTATTAGTTTATATTTAGCATTAAACCCAACAAAATTAGTTGACCGTATTGGAAAAATATTAACTCCAGCATTATTGATTGTCATCCTGTTGCTTGCACTAAAAAGTGTGATTACTCCATTGGGTCCTCTTCAAGAAGCACATGGAGATTATATGACAAAAGCCTTTTCAAAAGGGTTTGTTGAAGGTTACTTAACAATGGACGTGCTCGCTTCCCTTGTATTCGGAATCGTTGTGGTGCAATCCATTCAAGCAAAAGGAATCATAGATCGTACTAAACAAGTAACCATTACAATTTTTGCAGGAATTATAGCAGCCATTGGATTAGCATTTGTTTACGTTTCTTTATCATGGATTGGAGCATCAAGTCCATCAGCCATAGGCTATTTTAATGAAGGTGGTAGCGTTATCTCTGCTGCATCCAAAGCATTGTACGGTAGTGGAGGAAGCATCATTTTATCATTAGTCATCATTCTTGCTTGTATCACTACTTCTGTGGGATTAATTACAGCGAATGCCACATATTTCGCTAAAATCTTCCCAAAAGCATCTTATAAATTATTAGTTGTAATCTTTACAGTATTTTCATTCTTCATTTCCAACTTTGGATTAGCGAAATTAATCGCGATTACTTTACCAGTTTTATTATTTATTTACCCTATTGCAATCGTACTCATGTTTATGGTGATGTTCGATAAAGCTTGGAACCGAGCACCAATCGTTTACAGTCTTGCTCTAATT
>CADBNU010000472.1 GCA_902796085.1 Heyndrickxia coagulans | reverse complement strand
ACAATAGAAAAAGAATGTGATGAAGTATTTTTAAATTTAGAAGGGATCAAAATCATTAGTCAAAGTCTCCATAATTAAAAAGCCGCTATTTTTTAGCGACTTTTAACAATTAACTTTTCAATGTTGAACACTTCATTTTCTCAGCATTTTTTACAAATGAAATCGAAAGAAGTGCTAATCCCATACAAATGGCAGCCATGAAAAATAATAAATGATACCCAGTTAAATCAACGAAATATCCCATTAACGGAGGCCCTATAATCGCAGCAAGAGAAGATACGAGATAATACATGCCAGTCCTTGTTCCGATTGCGATTTCAGTTCCTGTTGCAACGATAAATGGATAGGAGTTAATATTTATACAAGCCCAAAACATGCCACCAATAAGTAACAACATTCGTAATCCTAAAATTGAATCTACGAAATTGACACTGAAAAAAATTGAAATGAGTCCAATCAGTCCTACCATAATTACTCGTTTTTTTCCAAACTTTGCACCGAGCCATCCACTTGGAATGGCAAATAAAAGAAAACTGAATGCAAAGAATGATAATGTGAAGGAAGCCTGACCGTCGGACATCCCAAATTCATTCGTTGCAAATAAGGTAAATAATGCTTCAATTCCTTGATAAGCAACAAACCAAAAGAAAATCGCACATAAAATAAACAATGTTGATGAATTTAATTCCTTTTTCATTCGAATCTTTTGTTGTTTATCTGAAACGTCATAGCGAATGGCATCTCGATTTTCTTTAATCGATGAGGTGACAATAAATAATGCAGCTAGTAAAACGAACGCTGCCGCCCAAAAAGGTATTGTTTGATGTAAATCATACAGGAAAGCCCCGCCTGCTAAAGCTAGAATCGAGCCGACACCCCCCATAAAGTTTATGATCCCGTTAGCGGTTGTCCGTTTACTTTCCACTGTGATATCGGGCATCAGTGCAATAGTTGGTGATCGGAAAATCGCCATTGTGATATTTAAAGCGAGCATGAATAGAATCAAGGTAAGTAAGTTAAAATGCAGTGGCACTAAAACGACAAAAACAGCAGCCAGTGGCATTCCCAATATTAAATACGGCATTCGTTTACCAAATCGAGTGTTCGTTTTATCACTGAGATTACCAATATAAGGTTGTAAAAAAAGCGCAATATAGTTGTCCATCGTCATTAAAAAACCAATTAAGGCAACATTGTTAGGGATAAATTCTTCTAGAAATAAGGGGACAAAAGCGTTGTATAAAGCCCAAGTGAGACTAATACTTAAAAAACCAAATCCAAGGAGCCAAGTTTTCTTCATTCATTTTCTCCCTTCTATATCATCGTTAGGTTTATTATAATTTTAATATTCAGAAAATAACACCTGTTTTAATGAAAAAAGAATATTCAATTTTTGTAAGAGTGGTTCTGTTATACTTTAACCAATCGAAAACAAGCGATCCAAAAATGGACCGCTTGTTTTCAGAAGACATTATAAAATTGGTGAGAGCAACCGTGAAATGGACTCCTTAAAACGTATGATTAATGGTCTTTGTAAATATTGGTCATAAGTGAGTCGACGCGATTTCTTAATATCTTGTTCAAATATATGAACTAAACGTTTTGCCGTTTGACTATCATAGATGAATGCATTTACCTCAAAGTTTAATTGAAAGCTTCGGACATCAATGTTTGCTGTCCCTATTGATGCTGCTAAATCATCAACTACAATCATTTTAGCATGGATAAAGCCATTATCATATATATATACGTTGGCTCCAGCTTCTAACAGCTCCCCAATATATGATAGCGTTGCCCAATAAACAAATAGATGGTCTGGTTTGTTCGGAATCATAATATTTACTTCAACGCCAGATAAGACCGCAATACGTAAGGCATCTAAAATACTATTATCTGGAATAAAGTATGGTGTTTGAATATAAATCGATTTTTTTGCTAACGAAATCATTTTTATGTAGCCATTTTTTATATGCTCGTATTGGGAGTCTGGACCGCTCGTTACAACTTGAATTGGAATTTTTCCTTTTTGAGTGATGTTTGGAAAGTATTTTGGATCATAATAGATATCATTTCGGTCAGAAGCTTGATTCCAGTCTAATATAAAACGAATTTGTGCCGCATGGACTGCCGTACCTTCAATTCGTAAATGGGTGTCACGCCAATAGCCGAATTTTTTTACTAATCCTAAATATTCATCTCCGACATTAAAACCACCGAGATAGGCGATTTTTCCGTCAATAACAACAATTTTTCTATGATTTCGAAAATTGATTCGTAAATTGACGAGGGGAATTTTTGAAGGGAAGAAAATTTCCACATATCCTCCCGCTTTTTTCAATTTATTGAACGCTCTTTTTTTAATTCTCCGTGACCCCATTTCATCGTATAACACTTTAACTTCTACGCCTTCTTTTGCTTTTTTTGTCAGTAAATCAATTAGCTTCGTCCCTAATTGATCGTCACGAAAAATGTAATATTGCAGGTGAATATGATGTTTTGCTGCTTCTATATCCTTAAACAAAGCATGGAATTTTTCTTTTCCATCGGTAAAGATATCAAGTTTATTGTCGTTCGTAATTAATGCATGATTATTTGATAAAAATAAATACATCATATCACGATATTTTTCCAGTTCTTTGCTTAGAGGATGATATTGTTGATTTTTTAAAGTATTTTTTTGCTTTTGTATTAAATCATCTAACCCAATTTTCTTTAGGTCTTCCCAAACGAATAATTTTTTACGCTTCAAATTTTGTCCCAGTGTTAAGTAAAGTACAAAACCGAGTAAAGGGATAAAGAAAAGCACGAGTAACCAAGCCCATGTTGAGCTTGGATTTCTACGTTCAAAAAAGACGACAATCGATGCGAAAATAAAGTTTAAGAAAAATATGGACGTAATAAATACAGTTAAAAAACTCATATAAGTAACGCCTTCCTATTGATAATGATAATAGGTAGAACTGATAAAAATAATTATTTGAAAATAAAAATTAGGATCGTGCAGTTGCATTTATTCAGTACACTCAATCATTATATAGCATATTCGTCATAAATGAAAACAAATAGAAATGAGTGTCGTTAAATTGAAAGATTATGCTTATTTTTACGTCGGTTCTTTTAATTTATTTAAATTTTATTTAAATTTAAATAAAATTTTGTTATAATACACTTTAATAAATGACTAGATATACGTAATACTTTTTTAATATAATAATTAAGACGATGATGCCCTGTATACAATTTATTTTATTTTTCAAGTGGAAATGAGGTTGAAAGCAGTGTCAATTCTTTCTCAAAACCAAACCGATCACGAAAACGATAAATTGATTGTGATCGTCAAACAAATTATGGAATACATTTCCAATTTATATAATCATGTTTTTATTAAAAGTACAAAAGACGGAAAAATTAATTTTGTAACATCTAATATCAAGTCCGTATTAGGGTATCAAGAAAATGAATTATTAAACAAAAATTTACAAGATTTAGTCCATGAAAATGATTGCAAACAGTTGCTTGATTTATTCAATGGACGGGTTTCACAACACTTTTATAAAATAACGTTACGATTAAAGAAAAAGGATGGGATATATTTACCGATCATACTCATTATTAATCCGATAATAAATCAAGTAAAAAACATTAAAGAATATTTTTATGTGATTAAAGAAATGCATATTACACAAGTAGATAATTTATTACAAAGTGATAAAATGGCATTAATCGGTCAACTTGCTGCTGGAGTTGCCCATGAAATCCGTAACCCATTAACTTCGTTGAAAGGTTTTATTCAATTAATGAAATCGGATACGAAACTGAATATGGATTACTTAGAAATTATGGAAAGTGAAATTGATCGGATTGATACGATTTCTAATGAATTAATGGCATTTGCTAAACCATCGCCGAAGGATTATCAATTACATAATTTACAATCTATTTTTGAAAATTGCATGACTTTATTGGAAAGAGAAGCGATTCAGCGAAAAATAAAAGTTGTTCGAAAGTTTGAAGACGAACAAGTTTATGTCTATTGTGATGATCAAAAGATCAAACAAGTCATAATTAACTTAGTAAAAAATGCTATAGAAGCCATGGAAAAACCAGGTTGTTTAACGGTTCAACTTCAGAAAAAAGACGAATTTGGCATGCTATCCATCCAAGATGAAGGAACCGGGATACCAAAAGATTTATTAGAAAAACTTGGTCAACCATTTTTTACAACTAAAACAAGCGGTAATGGACTTGGGCTTATGATGTGCTATAAAATTATTGAAGAACATCATGGGAAAATCCATGTTGAAAGTGAATGGGGAGTAGGTTCCACATTTACTATTTATTTACCGACAAGTCCAACTCAATAATACCATACGTATAATTTATTTTTCTTTTGGAATTATTTTTATTTATACATAATATTATACAAAACAAAAACTCGCAAATTGCGAGTTT
>CADBNU010000471.1 GCA_902796085.1 Heyndrickxia coagulans | reverse complement strand
TTTGATTTCGAATTCTATTCTCCAATTGCATCCCTCCTTATTCATAACATTCCCTAAAAATCTTAAAGTTCATGTTTGAATAAGTTGGTAATGCTCTTTATTGTCCTCTAGATTCTATTACATCAAACTCCTTACTATACATATGAATTGCTTGTTTTAACGTTCCCATCGTATCGACTTTTTCATGTAATTCAATCCCTAATTCAACAATGGTATTCGTAATTTCTGGGCGGACACCTGTAAGTGTGGCTTTACATCCTTGTATACGGATCCCACTAATAATATTAAATAAGTGTCCTAAAACAGCTGTATCCATATATGTTACACCAGATAAATCGATAATTATACGTTTTATGTTATTTTGATAAATTTGTTCGAGAACGTTTTGTTGAATACATCTAGCTCTTTTTGTATCAACAGTTCCTACCACTGGTAACACAGCCATTGAATCAGTTAAAGGAATGATTGGAACATTTAAATCCTCGATTAATTCATTTTGAGCGTTAATTAGATAATCTTTATATTCTGTGTAACTTGCAGCAAAATGTTTAATTAAGGAGTCGATGTTATGATTCACTTTTCTTTCTAATTCAAATAGATCTTTTTGTGTAATTCCTTTATGCTCATAATAATTATATAGAAAGTCCCAATATACTTTACGAATGGATTGGAACCATTCTAATTTTAAAATTAAGTCTAGTTCATACTTCGCCCAATGCTTGCCAGATTCCTTCGCATGCATTACTAAACCAAATTCATCGAATTCATTTAACAGTCTTACGATCTTTCTTAAATGTTCATTTATATATTCTTCATCAATGACTTCGACTGATTGTATGTGATTGAATATATCCTGGGCTTGTGATTGTAATATATTTATAAACCTTTGTTTGTTCACTTCGAAAAATTCAGAAAAATTTTGTCCCTCTTTATATGTTAGATTCAAATCTTCCACCCCTATTTCTGTGCTTTCTAAAATTGGAAACTCTAGAGTAAATATTGTGCCTACATTAACTTCGCTTTGTACATGTACTTTTCCATCATGATCATAAACCGTCGCAAAAACTTGCGCTAATCCCATCCCCGTTCCTGTTTCTTTTGATGTATAAAACGGTGTTCCTAATATATTAATCTTATCTTCAGGAATCCCTACACCAGTATCGGAAATTGATATAAATAATCGATCCTTCTTACGAAAATGACGAACAATTATAACACCTTCATCACGTATAGCTTCAAATGCATTTTTTATTAAATTAAATAATGCTCGTTTGATTTGATTCTTTTTACCAATGATCTGAACATTTGTATCACGAAATTCTGTTTTTACCTCAATACGATATTGCTGGTTTTGAAATAAATAAAGAACTGATTCGAGTTCTGTCGTAATATTTATATTAGCAAATGGTTCATTATCCATTTTTGGCTTTGCAACATTTAATAAGTTTTGCATTGTAACTAATGCCTGATCCAGTTCGCTAAGCGCTATATCTATATATTCATGGGGATGCTTTTCCTTTAATAAATCAAGGAAACCTTTTACAGCTGTTAAGGGATTGCGTACTTCATGGGCAATACCTGCTGCAATTTGTCCTACAGCAGCTAAGCGATTAATTGTAGATTCATCTCGTAGTATTTTTTTTCCATCCATTGGCATCTTTCCATTTGATCGCAATGATTTTCGTCCCTTTCTTTGAAGTCTCTATTATAAATTCATCCATTAATCTCTTTGCACCAAGTAAACCTAATCCTAACCCCTTCCGATTAAAATCGCGTTTCCCTTGAAGAATATCATTTAGTTGTCTTATGCCGCTTCCACAATCTTTTACGGTAATTTTTACTCCGTGCTTATTCATTGTTTCTAAAATAATAAACCCTTCACCATTTGCATGATCTACAACATTTTGTGTTAATTCTGAAACTGTAACCATTAACTTTTGAATATCTACTTGAGAAAATTGTATTGATTTTGCCAAACTTCGAACAAAGTTGACCGCAATTCGCACATCATTTTCTGACATAACTGTAATTTTCTTATACATAAAATAATTATAATATATAGACATTTGATAAGAAAGGAAAACTTCTTGCAGAATAACTATATATGGTGCTTAAACAATACTTACGAATTAAGATTTACAAGAATACGGTCAGTTCGTTAAAGAGTTTAATAAAAAAACTCCCAACCAATTGGTTGAGAGTCTTTGTAAACAAAGAGAATTAACGTTTTGAAAACTGTGGTGCACGACGAGCGCCT
>CADBNU010000470.1 GCA_902796085.1 Heyndrickxia coagulans | reverse complement strand
TTACTTTCCCAGCCACCGGTAACAAGACCGAACTTCATGCGTGGAGAATCCCCCTGACCATACTGCTGCAACAGACCGGTTGGCTGCCAAACAGGATCGGCTTCGGTACCGTAGTTATAACAGCTGTCGTTGTCATGGAATTCCTCAGTACAGGACACCACGGCAATATTTCTGGTGACTACTCGTCCAGTAAACAAATCATCACCTGTCGGCTTACTGCCCTCACCCTTTCTAGTTCTGTCTACTCGCTTCTGGTAATCAGATCCAATGGCATCAGTCAGATCCTGATTTTTCGTCTGACGGCTTGCCCAGTCCCAAATGAAAGCGGCTTTTGAACTATTATTAGATACCCCAGGCATACCAGCATTCTCAACAAGACCATACTTCAAATAAGCAGAACTCCAACGGAATGAATTGGTATTATTATCATTGTCGCTATTCTCTTCGCTACTGTCCGGTGAAGCAACAAGGAAGAAATATGCTTTATTTTCATCACTTCCTGTTGATGGAAGAGGAGTGAAATCATTTACGGTTACTTCCCCTCCGTACATCTTATCGGCAAGCACCTTACCCCAAGCATGAGAATCTCGGATTACGCGAGAATGTGCAAGCAAGGATGATCCATTGTATTTTGTAGTCTTGGCATCACCTTTTTTCAAATCGGCACCTTTAGTTGAGCTGTATACTCTGGTGCCACCGTAAAGAACTTTACGAATAACGTCAATTCTGCTTGAAGTAACGTAATTTAAGAAATTACCGCTCCATGCTTCACCCCCACATACAAAAACTTTTCTAGATGGACTATCAGAATGGTTCCACATAGAAAGAGTTTTTGTTACTTCACATGATTTAATTTTTTCATCATCTGTTGATAACTTTTCTCCACACTTCTTTAAATGTACAGGATACCAGAATCCTGAGAACTTTGAGTACGAATGTCCGTCTGTTGACACAAGCTTAGAATCTGGAGGATTATCCAACGAACTCAAATCTGTAGAATAATTATAGCAGTATCTATGATCAAACAGACCGAAGTAATGGAATGAAGGATCGTACATAATATCCAATTTTCCATCACCATCGATATCAGTATAATCAGAATACGCTTCTGTAAATAAATTATGTTCTCGGCCTACTGTTAACATTACCAGAGGTGCGACACCCAAACCTGCTATACCAAATGGAGCTGTTGCAGGTGAATTTACCTCAACCTGCAGAATTTCTTCGTTTGAAGCACCCTGTAAGTTAGGATTCGCAGCAAAGGCAACACCAGAGACCGCAACTCCCGTGGCTGCAAGGAACACACAGGCATTAATGACTCTGGATAAATTTTTTAACTTAACCATGAGCTTACCTCACTTATAAATGAAAATAAATATTTATTCTTTTTCAAAAATGAAAACTACTCAATTTACTATTAAATACTAACCAACAATTATTTTCAAAAAATTATTAACATTTAATAATAGAATTACAGTTCATTTCACAAAAATTGCAATTTAAACTCTTAAATTATTTAGTTTCATTTTTATAAAAAACTGTTAAATTACAACAGTTTTTAATATTTTGTTAAAATTTTTTATTAAAAGCAAATATACTTACACTTATTATCTTTTAATTATAAAAATCTATAATTAAATATATGTATTATATATTTATACAACTGCGTTTTTTATTTTACCTAAGTACAGATTGATAAATTAAACTGAAATACAGGAAAAAATGTCATTGCAATAAGCCAGGAATATGTTAAAAAACTTTTTTTTTACATTTGCAAAAACATCAAAATCATTAACACATAATATTAACAATTGTAAATTCAAAAAACTTTATAAAACGGATGGAATAGAGCCTCCTTATCCTAATCAGGCTCATAAAGGAAACTCTATAAAGAAACATAAGAATATTATAAACCTGATGGCAGTTTAAAATTCTGTTTTTCGTTTGAAACACCGATGTTCTCAACATCATAGTCAGCATTTTTGTTGAGGCATTTTACTATTTCC
>CADBNU010000469.1 GCA_902796085.1 Heyndrickxia coagulans | reverse complement strand
GTGAATGATCCAAACACAGAAGCAATCGAACCAAAAGGAGATTTCCTCCATCAAACTCCTAATCCTGAAGAAAATGAAGAATCCACTAAAGTTTTTGATACTTTAGAGGATCAGGCTAATACCGAAGAAGGCGAATTACATATGGATACCTCAGGAGAAATTGATGCGGAAGATGAATCGCAATTATTAGAGGATCCTGAATCTACAGATATTCAATCTTCATCAATAGAAGAGGACGCTGTAGAAACAAATGAAACGGAATTACCGGTAGATGATGAAGAGGACGTTGTAGTAGCTGATGTAGAAAATGAAGAAATCCAAAATGAAACAATTGAAGACGTTTCTGAGGGGGAAGACGTTCAAGAAGTTTCTTCGACTAATACCTCTGTTGAGGAAGAACCCGCCCCTGTTGGTGTGCCAAAAAATATGGCATTGTTCAGACCACTCCTTAGTTTAAAATTGCTAGGTTTAAATATAAACTTACTAGGTTACGAGGTACGGGAAGATGGGCATATCATACCAAATCTACTTAATATAAATGTCGGATCAAAATGGGCCTTATTGGGTCTTGGTCTTGGTCTACCTGCAGTTGGTAATCTTAACTTGGATGTCTTGTCATTCAATAAGAATAAGACAGAGTCCGGTTCAACAAAAACATCAGGGGGTCTACTTGGATTAGGACTTACAGAGTCGAAACTGTTGGGCGATGTTAATATTGGTCTTGCTTCTGGTCAGAAAGAAGAGAAAGATGATCAAAAAGATGTTTCAGGCAGTTTAGCTTCCATTGATTTAAACAATAAGATTGGTCAAACCCATGTTGGTGTTGTAGAATTTAGGCAATCTAAAAGGCCAACTTATATAGAGACAAATGTGGGTTTGTTGAACGCCGATCTTAAAAGTAATCATTTAGGAGAAGCCCATCTTGGGGTTGGAGAGTTCCATCAGAAGGAAACAGAAGATGAAATCATTACTTCAGGCAGTCTCGTCACTGTGGAAACAGAAAATATACCAATTGTGGGCGATTTGAATGTTGGACTTGGCAAATTTGATTCAATGGAAAATAAACAAAAGCCAAACAATCCAAATCCTGGAGACAACAACACAAATCCTGGGGGCAACAGTACAAAACCTGAAGACAATAACACAAATCCTGGAAACAACAACAATCCAAAGCCTGGTAATAATAATCCAAATCCTGGAAACAACAATAGTCCAATACCTGGTGGACAAAATGGAAATCTAGGAGAAAACAATAACAATCAATCGCCTAATGTTGTAGATACCGATGGACAACCAAAACAAAATAATACTGATAAGAATAACGACATAAAAGGTCCTGGACTAGTGAATCCGAATATTGGCTACTCGGAATCAGAGCCTTCTGATCTAGATGAACAACAGATAAAAATAGATAAAGAACCTGAAAGTTTAGTAACACTAATGAATTTAGACAGTGAAGACTCGGTTTACAAATATTTGCATGAATTGGTTGATGCTGGAAACAAAGTTGTCATGAATGACCAGGTTCATCCAATGGGGAATGAACCAGATAATACGAAAGAAAATGGAAGATCAGGTTCAGATATAATGACAGTTTTCAATCAGTCAGTTCCGACAAATTCCGGTTCTTCTAGTTCGAGTACATCGGGATCATCTAATGGTAATAGTGGTGGTGGACAAGCTGGGTTTTATGCATTTTTACAAAATGGTATAATACCTGAAGTTTTGTCAAAAGCTGAAGTTTTAGACTCGTCTTATGTGTATAAGGATCAGTGGATAGGAGATTTATTAGGGAAACCACCCGCAGTATCCTTCTTCTTAATCAACAAATAAAATTAAGAAGAAGGAGAGAAAAAAGGTGAATAAAAAAACTGTTATTCAATCATTAAAAGCGATTGCATTTACCGGAACACTTATGTTTGGTATTTTCACCATGGATAACCTATCAAGTGCAAGTTCGGAAATTAAATCAACTGATCCAACAAGCGAAACTGAGATAACTACTAGTGAGGAAGTTGAGTCAAATGCTACTGTAAATGAAGAAGTGACAACATTAAGTGCAGAGGCATTGCCTGCTGCCTTCAATGAACAAGCAGTTAAGACGAATGTAGAAACTGATACTACAGTAGGAGCGGCACAACAAAAATCGATTATTCCGAAAAATCCACCGGTAATGACCGGTAAACCAGATGAAAAGGTAGGAAATGTTAATAAAGAAAATAGTGGTTCCCTTATTAGCATCGGCATTGGTGGAGGTTTAGTTGAGTCAATAGTTGGTAAAGTTGATCTAAATATCATTGGTGGAAGTAAAGTAGAAACTGATGAAGGAAAGAAAACAACTGGTGGCTTAGTTCAAGGAGATATCACAAATTCTCCCATACTTGGCGATACACATCTCGGCGTTGCTGAAGGAACAAAAATCGAAACAGATGATTATAACTATACGCACGGTGGTTTAGTTGTTGCTGATATTGATGATTCCATTGTTGGTGACGCTCATGTAGGTGTCATTGAAAAGGAAAAAGTTGAAACCGATGAGTACGAATGGAGTCATGGTGGTTTAGTAATTGTTGAAACGGAAAATACACCTATTCTTGGAAACATAGATACAGGAATTTTGGAAAATGAAAAATTTAAAGTTAAAAACTCAGATGGAAATAACGAACAACCGGGTGACACCGAACAACCGGGTGACACCGAAGAACCAGGTGATAACGAAGAACCAGGTGATAACGAACAACCGGGTGACACCGAACAACCAGGTGATAACGAAGAACCAAGTGACACCGAACAACCAGGTGATAACGAAGAACCAGGTGACACCGAACAACCAGGTGATAACGAAGAACCAAGTGACACCGAACAACCAGGTGATAATGATAATCCGTGTGATAATGAACAACCAGTTCATAACAATAACGGAAATAATCAAGGAAAAACACCAGTTACAACAAAACCGGTAAACAATACAAATGATTTGAAAAACAGTGTACAAGATAAAGCTAAACAGTATCCTGCTGTTGAAGTTTTGCCAACAACTGGATCAATGATGGATTCTACATTATTAGTAATTACTTCCTTAATCATGATTGGTCTAGGTATGGCACTTAGAAAATTAAAAGTAGAACGTATTTAAAAATATTAACTAAACAATTTTGTAATTTTGAAAAAATATATATGCATGCATAATTTGGAGGGCGGCCACCCTCCTTTTTTTTAAGAGGTGTGTTAAAGATGAAGAGAATTGGAAATATTTTTGTTATTGTGGGGGTTGTGTTAATTGTCTTTGTGGCCTATACAAAATTGAAGACATATTTAGAACAACAAAAATTATTTAAAGAATATACTTCATTGAATTTTATTGAAGAAGAAAATGAAGAAACACTAGAAGGGGATGATTTAGAAGAGGCAAAAAATGGTTCTGTGATCGGTATCTTGGAAATCCCAAAGATTGATTTAAAAACACCGATTGTTGAAGGAGCAGGAGAAGAAAATATAAAATATGCAGTTGGACATTTACCATCGAGCAGTTCTGTTGGAAACATAGGAAAGAAAAATGAGAACTTCGCCATAGCGGGCCATCGCTCGTATACGTATGGGAAATTCTTTAACAGATTGGATGAATTGGAAAAGGGAAACAAAATTATTATAAAGGTAAGAAATGAGGAGCTGACCTATAAAGTATTTGATAAAAAAATTGTTAAACCGACAGATGTGGATGTCGTTAAACCAGTGAAAGGGAAGTCAATGGTAACTTTAATTACCTGTCATCCACCATATTCAAACGAATCAAGATTAATTATATTTTCTGAATTAGCATCTCAAAAAGTTTTAGAATAGAAAAGCATGCCTTAATCTTGAATATAAAATTAAATTCAATAATACTTCATCTAAATTTTTGACGAGTTATAACATTATTTAGATAAAATGATCCCCCTTTCATATATGCAGTTTAAGGATCTTTCGATTCTTGTTAAAGTTTGCACATTGTGTGCTCGTTAATGGAAAAATCTCCTAGCTCAAAAAAGACATAATATACGGGTGAAGGAATTGACACAATGGCAAGATTCCACATTCTTTGGTTAGATGAACGATTAGTAGTGATAATTTATAGAAATTACATCACTAGTATTGCATTAATTTAAATTAACTATTAAAAATACCCAAAATCTCCAATTTTATTATTCAAACAAAGAAAAAGTCCTTTATAATGGGAGCTTTTTGCGATGTACTGATTTTCTAGATTAGATTAAAAAAAATTTACTCTAAAAATTTACCACATTTTCATTTTTAGGTATGATTTTCTATGCTTTTCCTGCCTTTAATGGTTTGTGTGTCTATTTTTTTACAAAAAAGGGCATACGAATCCTGTTGTCTTATCCACATTTTTTGCTTGTGGATATCTTTTTTACTTTTACTTATTCACATGTGGATAATTTTTTTATACAGCACAAACAAGACTCCTCATATTTTGTGCTTGTTTTTCTTTTATTCTGCCTAGCGCCATGGCTAACATCACACAAAGAGCTAATCCGCATCGTACGGTCATTTTCTTTATCCCTCGTATCGTGTGATTTTCAAAACCAAACACCTGATCAATGCGGCTATTTACTCGTTCAACTGCTGTTCTTTTGTTGTATTCTCTTTTCCATTTGTAGCTGGCACGGTCAATTGGCGTAAATATTCTCCGGTCTTCTGAAAGCGGGATTCGAATGCCATTTACCACCGGACACTTTTCCATCCCCTCACAATTCATGCCATATTGTTTGGCGGGACAAAGTTTCCTTATGGTATTTCGATCTTTATCAAATCCACCACATGCCATTTCTCGTTCGATTCCTGTTGATGGACAATGACAAAATACATTCCCTTTATAATTATAGGTTACATTTTGTTTGTTATTTAACAAACGGGTACTTTCTCCATCTTTCCACATGTTCCGAATATCAATAACCGGTTTAATGGCATGCTGATCCCAACAGTTGATGATTAGCTTCGAATCATCATATCCTCGATCTCCCGTTAGTATTTCAGCTTTTTTCAGTATTTCAGGTTGGCGTTCTTCCATTTTTTCGAGTAGATGATGTGCTTCGTTTATATCCGGCACATTTGCTTTTGTTACCGAGAACATAATCGGTAACTCATAGCTGGCATCAACGATGAGATGAAGTTTATACCCAAACCATTTTACAATTTTCTCCCATCGTGTACCATCTTCCCTTGTTCCGCGATATACTTTTTTTCCATAATCTGCATCTAGGTCCCGACGACCATCCTCTTTTTCGTTTTTATTTTTCTTTGCTGCATAGGATTTAATGGCCTTACTATCT
>CADBNU010000468.1 GCA_902796085.1 Heyndrickxia coagulans | reverse complement strand
CGCTGCACTGGTTTAAGTCCATCTCTAATATCAGGTATCGCACGAGCAGTAATTACTGACATAGAGTAATTAATATAGCTCGTCTTCATCTCCTCACTAAATTCTGTTGTTAAAATCTTTTCTGACATATTTTTCTACCTTCTCAAATATATTTATTTTTCCAATAATTCAATCATAGCTTCAGTTGGGTCAATAATTGGCACAGTTGATACTTATTAAAACGTAGTTTTATAATCAATTAATCAATAGTTAAACTAATTTTGCTATCATCAATTCATCTAAACTACAAGTTTCACCTGTTTTATTATCAATTACACTATACCTCGAATTTCTATTTTGTTTCATTTTGCTTTCTTTATCCTTAACAAACACAAACAAATATTCATGCGCTAATAATAAAAAATTAAACTTTATACTACTACTTTTCCAAAATCCAGTTGCTTTACAATTATGTTGTTCCTTAATAATGATTTCCTTTAATTTAAATCCAGCATTTAAAAACACTTTCATTATTCCAAATCCAAGTGGCACCACTCTACCTTTTTTGCGAGTATCGCCTATCAATATAGCACAATACTTGTCATCTTTAAGCACCCTATAACTTTCAGTAGCAACTGGTTTCATCGCTTCAATAAAATCTTTTACTTTTAGCAACGATAAGTCATTCTTTATTCCATTGCTATAATTTATAATATTAGCATACGGAGGATGAGTACAAATAAAATCTATAGACTTGTCTTTTATGCTATCAAGTTTTTGTGCATTTCCTTTTATTAAAGTAACTTTACCAGTTTTGTGCATATTAAAACTTATAGCTTTTTTACATGTTTTTATTGCATTAGGATTTATATCGATTCCAATGCAATTTCTATTTAATAACTTAGCTTCCACTAAAGTTGTACCACCACCAACAAATTGATCTAACACCAAATCTTTCTCTTTTGAATACCTTAATAAAAGATTTCTTGGTATATATGGTGACCAATTTCCTCTATAACTTGGATTATGTGTTGCCCAATCCCCTCTATCCTTGAACGACCATATTGTAGTCATTTCTTGTTCAAAATTCTCTGGTTCAATTTTAACATCATCACTCTTCAACTTCTACTCATAGCTAATAATCACATTAAGCTAATCTCCTTCCATAACTTTTTGCGGTTCTTTCTTCTATTTCTCAAACATCAAATAGCAAAACGCTTACCACTCAACAGCACACTCATTGTAGATTTTTCAAAACTCCTCTTTTCAAATCGTTTATATTATATAAATAATCCATAACATCAAACGTTTCCTCTAAGTTATTTTTAGCGCTCATCCATCCTTTTCCATCCGTAAACCAAACAAATTCAAAACCATCAATGTCTTTAGCTTCTTCTGCAATTTCCTTATAACTTCTTGCAGTTTCATTTAATTTTGATCCACCACCAGAATAAAAATTTGTCTCAATGCCATAAACTGTTGTAATAGTTTTAATAACAAAGTCAAATCGTTTTTCCGTCTTGCCCATATTTGATATATTAGACAAATCTAAACTCCATTTATTCTGCACATCGCTTATATACATTTCTTTATAATAATTCTTATCTTTAGTAAATCCTGCTTTAATAATATAAGATTCTACCAAATCCTCCATCAAGTGCCCACCTCGATTTTTTCTACCATTTGAGTCTAATCCCGTCTCAACTCCAGTAACATAGTCATATAAATTATTAATTATATGTTTGCTTAACAAATCAAATAAACCAGTTTTTTCCATAAAGTATGAGTATTGCTTTACATCATTAACTACATTTCTGAAATCATACACAAATTTACCATTTTCGTCCATTGCTGTAATTTCTTTTTCTCTTACAGCAATAAGTATTGGTATACATCTAATGACATCAGGATACTTATTTAATATATTCTCAAACTCATAAGTTATATTTTTGCTTCCAATTAATGAATTTAAAATATTTAATTCAATTTTTAAATTATTAACATTAGTGTAAATTTTATCAAAGTCAGCATAATATTCATAGCTGGCTATTGTATCTATAAATGTATTTAACCACTTTTCAAAAACTCTTTTCATTCGTTCTCCTAATAATTTGCAACTAATAGTTCTGTTATATTTCCCCTCATTGTTCCCTTTGAATTAATCACTCTCTTAGCGTTAATTCTTTTAATATAAAAATTTTCATACAGTTCATCAAAAAAATTGTCATTTTTATTAGTGTTTTTAGGGTCAGAATTACTTAAAACTATTCTAGCGCCTTTATCATTTAACCTATTTATAAACATTCCTAATCTAAACTGATCATTATCGTCAAACTGCTCCTTAGAATATGATGTAAATGAAGATGACATAGTAAGAGGTCTATATGGTGGGTCAATATATACAAAAGTTCTATCATTAATAAACTTTTCACATTTTTCAAAATCGCCACACTTCATATCAACATTTTTTAACAATTTGCTAATTTTAATCAAATTTGCTTCGTCACAAATAATTGGTTTTTTATATTTTCCTTTAGGCACATTATATAATCCCTCACTATTAACACGATACAACCCATTAAAACATGTTTTATTAAGAAATATAAATAATGCAGCTTTAATCACTAAATCTTTATTATCATATTTAACAATTAACTTATTATAACTAGCTCTTTTTAAATTGTATACCTCTTGTCGCTTTTCTTCATTTATATTATTATAAATACTTTCCCACTTTTTTAATACTTCAACTAATTCATTAACATTTTCCTTGATTTGAAAATAAGTATTTATAAGTTCCTT
>CADBNU010000467.1 GCA_902796085.1 Heyndrickxia coagulans | reverse complement strand
TTGAACCTCTTAAGAAAGGCGAGAGTATGAAGATTGCAACTTGGGGCAAAACAATGTTTGCCTCAACTGATTATCATTATGAAGGTCAGCCAATTCTTTTCACTGAGTTTGCTGGTATTGCCTTTGATTACTCAAATAAGAGTAACGAATGGGGTTATGGTGACAAAGTGCATAATGAAGAAGGCTATCTTAAGCGATATGCTTCTCAATTAAAATATATCCTAAAGATGAAAGATATTCGTGGTTTCTGCATGACACAGTTAACTGACGTTGAAATTGAAAAGAACGGGTTATTTACTTTTGAAAGAAAACCAAAAATGGATATCTCAAAAATTAAGGAATTACACGATCAATTCAAGTAAGTAACTAATTATGGAAAAGGAAGCTTCAGTTCCATCGTTTAGGAACATGTTCAAAACCATGGACCTTACAAAAGGGAGCATATTCAAGGCCCTTTTCTTTTTCTCGCTTCCTTTATTCTTATCTAGCTTAATTTCAAGTGCATTTGGTTTATTTAACTCACTTGTGCTAAAGCACACAGTCGGTGGAGACGCGGTTACAGCGATTAATGTAACTGCATCTATTTCAACACTTCTATTTAATTTTGCCTATGGTGCGGTTTCTGGTTTTTCTACAATAACTGCGAACTATTTTGGCTCTAACGATAAGGCAAAATGTGGCAAAAGTATGTATCAAAGCCTTCTTATTTCGCTTATTATTTCTGTTTTTATAAGTGCAATCGGTTTTATTTTCCTTAAGCCAATGATTGCCTTTTTAAATATTGATGAAACATATCTTGTTATGGCTAAACAATATATTGTTATTATCCTTGCAATGTTTCCACTTTTGATGCTGAACAACTTGTTTGCCGCACAACTACGTGCGCTCGGAAATTCATTCTTCCCGCTCATTGTTTCTATAATTCAGGCTGCCGTTAACGTAACTTTCGCGATTGTGTTTACGGGCCCATTAGGTATGGGTGTTAGAGGCGCAGCGTTAGGTTCACTAATCTCATACGTTGTCGTTATTGCGATATACTTAGTATATTTCTTTGAAAAATACAAAGATTTTAGACCTAAAAAAGATTATTTTAAGCCTGATTGGGAAATGATTTCCTCATTACTTAAACTTGGTCTTCCTTTAGGATTCCAGTGGTCAATTCTCTTTGTTGGTAGCTTTGTTCAATCAAGTGTTGTTAACAAATTCGGTGCTGGTGCAGCATCTAAAGCGAATGTTATTAACGGAAACTATGAAAGCTATATTTCAATGGTGGTGCTTTTCCTTGGTAATGGCTTACTTACATTTGTCGCGCAAAATTATGGAGCGAAAAACATTGCACGAATTCGTAAGGGAATCAAAATTTGCTGGATTTCAACGCTTATTCTGTGGGCTTCTACAATTTCAATTGCAATGTTTTTAATACCGTATATCCCATATATTTTGCTTCCAAAAGAAGAAATCACAGACCAAGTCTTATACTACTCGAAGACGTATTGTTATATCATTTCGCTTTGCTTAATTATGCAAGGGTCACTTCGTATCTTTAGATCAACTTTACAAGGTATTAAAAAATCGCTTTGGCCACTTTTAAGTGGCGTTGGCGAATTAGTTGCTAGAATTTTAGTGTGTTTACTACTTCCAAGTTTGATTAACCCAAGTAATCCGTTATCGGATCAAAGTTACATTGGTGTAGCATTCTCAAATCCAGCGGCGTGGTTAGCTTCTGTTGCGATTATGGGATTTGCGGTCCTATATCACATGAAAAAAGGTTGCTTACGAAAAGAATTAATATCAAATACTAGTTTAAATAACGAAGAAATCGCCATCTTGAAAGACTAGTTCACCATAAAAAGCATGAACTGTGTCCCAACGGATGGTTTTTTCTTTACTTTCCCAAGCATGGAAGAAAATATATGTTTTATCTTTTTCTTGAATTAAGGAGCAATGACCTGGTCCTTTAATTTCATTATTTGATTTTAAAAATGGGTGATCAGCTTTAATCCATTCATCTTTCAAAGGGTCTTTTCCGTTTAGTTTTAAAGCGATGATGCAATAATGCACGTCCCAGGAACCACTTCCTGAATAAAGAAGATATAAATCATCTTCATGGTAGAACGGGAATGGACCTTCATTAATAAATGGAGCGTTTACCCCATCACATGAACCTTGCTCAAAGTCTTGATCTGGAGAAGATATCTTTCTTCTTTTAGAAGAAATAGTAAATGGGTCAGACATTTTCG
>CADBNU010000466.1 GCA_902796085.1 Heyndrickxia coagulans | reverse complement strand
TTGCGGTAATTGATACCGGTATAGATACGAATCACCAAGATTTAAAAGAGCGAATTATAGGCGGAAGAAATTTTACAACGGATTATAATGGAGATCCAAACCAATATGATGACAATAATGGCCACGGAACCCATGTTTCAGGAACAATTGCAGCAAGCTTGAATGAAACGGGAGTAACAGGTGTCGCCCCGAAAGCACAAATTTTAAGTTTAAAGGCGTTAACGGGAGATGGTGTTGGTAATTATGAATGGATTATTGAAGCGATCAATTATGCAGTAGAATGGCGTGGTCCAAATAATGAAAGAGTGCGTGTGATCTGTATGTCTTTAGGTGGTCCCCAAGATGAACCAGAATTACATCAAGCGATTAAAAATGCTGTAAATCAAGATGTCTCTGTTGTCGTTGCTGCAGGAAATGAAGGAGATGGACGGGAAGATACATGGGAATATGCTTATCCTGGAGCATACAATGAAGTTATTTGTGTGGGTGCTGTAGATATGGAGCTTTCGCTTGCCCCTTTTTCAAATACGAATAATGAAGTGGATCTTGTCGCACCTGGTGTTGATGTTGTATCAACTTATCTTGACAATAAATATGCAAAATTAACGGGAACATCTATGGCAGCTCCACATGTAGCAGGTGCTTTAGCTTTAATTATCAACTTAAGTGAAAAAGAGTTTGAAAGACCACTTATTGAATCTGAAATTTTTGCCCAACTAATCAAACGAACAATACCGCTTGGTTATCGGAAAAGCTCGGAAGGAAACGGGTTTTTATTGCTCACTCTACCTGATCTCATTAAAGATGAGATTCGTGTTGTAAGTATTCTGGAAAAAAATTAACGAACATATCATTGAGGAAAAAAACAGTAAGATAATATTGTTTTTTAAATGATGGATAGGCGGTCAGGCTATTAGATACTACTTTCTGTCCTATCTATATTTTTTGGAGTCGAGATGGACAACAAAAGTATTCGAAATCAATAAAAAAACAAGTGAAGCAATGCTCTCCACTTGTTTAAAAACAAATTGAATGAAATTTATAAATTTGGTTCTTCATAATAATAATCTACTGGAACCGGCGCAACTCTGGAACGTTCAAGTGCTGGTGTGTCCTTTCTAGCAATTTGATGAACGGCAGCACCAACAATATCGGCTACATCTTTTAATTTTTCTTTACTAATATGTTCAATCACATCATTTTCAGTATGATACCACGGTTCTAATGGTGTATGAATAAATAATGCAGCTGGGATCCCTAAATTATGGAAAGGGACATGGTCACTTCGTCCAAGTTCACTATATGGAATGAGTTCACTTAAGCGTGAACCTGCCGCTGCCCCTAAATCTGTTACAAGGTTTTTTTCTCCGTCAGCAGTAAACATGACTAAATCTCCTGCATCAGCGCTACCGATCATATCTAGTTGAAACATTGCAACCGTACGTTCCACTTCTTCTTGAGGCATTGCTTCAGCATACTTTCTTGAGCCCCAAAGTCCGTTTTCTTCTGCACCAAAAGCAATGAATTTAATAGTTGTATCAGTTGGCGTGTTGGCAAATACTCGTGCTAATTCAAGCAATGCCCCAGTCCCTGAAGCATCGTCATTTGCACCAGGACTTACAGGAACAGAATCATGATGGGCACCTACAATAATTTGTTGCCCTGTATCATGGTTTTTCATTGGTTTTTTCACAGCTTCTACATTATACGCTGTTATTTCATTACCGCTGGATGTAAAAGTAAACTTATGCACATTCACTTCATTATAACCATAGCTTTTAAATTCATTCACTAAATATTCTACTGTTTTAAGCTCTGCCTCTGAACCTGCTGGCCGGGGTCCAATTTCCTCAGATAAATATTGAATATGATGATAAATATTATCGACTTTAATTCTTTTCACAATTTTATTATCAAATGCTTGTTCTGAACCTCCCGGAGCAGCAAAAACGGGTGTTGCCATCATCATGAAGAGTATAAGTAATAAGCTAACGTATTTTAATCTTTTCAATTTATGCACATCCTTTCCATATTTCTAAGAGATTAATATTCTCTTAAAAATATAAAAATCCTCTGAAAATTTTAAAAACAGGAAGAAAGGAATAGTAGAAAAAATGAATAGTACTTAAGTTGGTACATGATCTGCATTTGTTGCATAGTGAAAACAATGAGAACGTCAAGTTTATCAACGATATGCCTTTTTTGAGGTGATTAGAACCAAACAAAAGGTAATTCTTATTAAAAACTACCATTCTGTTCTAACACGTTCTTATACCAATATTTCATATACTGGTCAAAAACCATACTGGGCTTACCTTTAACAAGCAAAAAATAACAAGAAGGTTTCAAGATCTTCAAAACTTATTTTGCATATGAATATACAAAGATAGATTAAGCGTTTACAATAGTAGTATAAGAACATTCGTTCCTTCATTTTTACTGATTTTGGAAGGAGTGCTTCATTTGGAACTTAGAACTTTATATCAATTTTCTGATTATAATCAAACGGTTTTAAATGAACGCTATCAGGAAGCGTTAAAACAGTTCCCTTATAAGATTGTCATATTAGATGACGATCCGACTGGTATTCAAAAGGTACATGGCGTTCACGTCTATACAAATTGGGAAGAGGAATCAATCTTGGAAGGATTTCAATCAGACAATCAAATGTTTTTTATTTTAACAAATTCTCGAGCTTTCTCTAGGGAAAAAACAGTTCAAGTTCATCAAGACATTATGATTAAGATTGAAAAAATCTCGAATCAATTGAATCAGCCATATATTATCGTAAGTAGAGGAGATTCTACCTTACGTGGACATTTTCCCCTGGAATCGGAAACGATAAATAAGACATTAAGCAAGCCATTCGATGGTGAGTTTATTATTCCCTTTTTTAAAGAGGGTGGAAGGTTTACGATTGAAAACATTCATTATGTAAAAATAAAAGATAAACTTATTCCAGTAGGGGATACAGAATTTGCTCAAGACCGCACATTTGGATTTAAGAGTAGTCATCTTGGGGATTATATTGAAGAAAAATCAAATGGAATCTATAAAAAGGAGAATGTAACATATATTTCTTTGGAAGATTTACGTTCGTTCAACATAGATAAAATTACGAAACAACTTTTACAAGTTAACAATTTTAATAAAATTGTTGTCAATGCGATTTCCGATGATGATTTAAAAGTTTTGTCTATTGCAATTGTTAATGCATTAAAACAAGGAAAACGATTTTTGTTCCGAACAGCTGCATCTTTTACAAAAGTGATTGGAAATATTTCAGATCAAGATCTACTTTCGAAGGAACAAATGATTAATTCAAATAGTGATGGTGGCGGATTGATTATTGTAGGTTCCTACGTCCAAAAAACGACACAACAATTACAGGAATTATTAAAACTTGATTTTGTAAAACCGATTGAATTTAATAGTGACCTCACTTTAAATAATGAAAAATTGGAAGGGGAAATAACAAAGAAAATTAAGGAGTTGGACGAAAGCATTTCAGATGGACAAACATGTGTAATTTTTACGAAGAGAAAACAATTAAAGCTCGCGACTGGCATAGAGGAAAAGCAATTGGCCATATCGGTAAAAATTTCCAAAGGTTTGACAAGAATTATTCGTAGTCTTAGATGCAAACCAAAATATATTATTGCCAAAGGTGGAATAACTTCATCACAAATTGGGACAGATGCATTAAATGTGAGAAAGGCACTCGTATTAGGACAGGCATTACCCGGCATTCCTGTATGGTTAACAGATGAAAATAGTAAGTATCCAAATATGCCTTATATTATTTTCCCTGGAAACGTAGGAGAAGTAACAGATTTAAAGGAATTAGTAGAATTGTTGAGTTAATCCTTCAAAAAAATTTTTTCATCGTTAAAAGATAAAGCTCCTCACGAATCAGATAATGAGGAGCTTTTTATTTTATGAATATAATTAACGTCTATAGTAAAGTACTATATTGTTCGTTTCTATTTTTTGAAAATTCAAACAACAGACTTGATTTTGTTTTTCTTTTATTCTTTCATATACTTATTTTGCCAATTTATTTTTATGGTCATGATTAATTTCAGAATTCATCTGATGATTTTTTTTCATTTTAATTGGCGCGATAAATAATACGACAATTAATACAAGTCCTAGATAACCTATAAGTGGATAGAAGTAAGCAATTAAATCAGTAAATCCGATAAAACTTAATCCAAAGGATACAATCATCACCCCTGCTAATACAGCTCTAAATTTTGGTGTGTCTGTTTCTACAAAACGAGCTACAAATCCGTAGAACATTCCCATTGCTGTACTAAAAATCATTCCAAATATGACAATGGACATGGTAAAGCCTAAAACAGGTGATATAGAATTTACAATTCCAAGGAGTGGTAAGTCTAACGCTGCAACGCTTTCAATTTTTGAGAAGAGAGCAAAATGAATTAATATAATTAGACCTCCAATACCAAGTCCACCGATAAGGCCACCTAAAGCAGCTGTTTTTTGATTTTTTTCCGATCCCCCCATAACAATAGCCATGGAAGCCCCAACTGCAATATTAAAGGAAGCATAGTTAATACCTGAAATAAACCAATTCGGAAGTGAAGTAGGTGTTTCTTTTGCAATGTTATTTAAAGTGGAAAAGGAAGTATCTAAAGTAAATATACAATAGATCGCAACGATAATGACAAATAGAACTAGAAATGGTGTTAGACTACTAATGACTGCAACAACTCGATCAGTATTAAAAAGACCGATAAAAAATACTAGTAACGTCATGATTAATGTCCCAACAAAGTAAGGAAGTCCGAACTGTTGGTGTAAGTTTGAGCCAGCACCGGCGATCATAACAACTCCAATACCGAAAAGAGTTAAAATTAATATATAATCAATGATTGTTCCTACAATCCGACCACTTAATTGATAGATAACACTTTTATGGGAATTTGTTCCTGTTTTACTTCCTAACCAGACTAGTACCATCCCACAATAAGCAAATAAAGCTGCTGAAATAATAGCGCTAAAAATACCCATTATCCCAAAACTAGTAAAATATTGCAAAACTTCTTGGCCTGAAGCAAATCCAGCGCCGACGATTATCCCTATAAAAGCGCTTCCAATTTTTAAGATATCTTTCATCAAGATTCCTCCCCGTTTGACTTCAAATCTCCCTTTTTCAAAATATTTTTTTAGAAAAATAACCCCCTTTGATAATAATATATCAAAAAAGCTGGAAAGATTCATTTATTTAAAAAATAAAAATTAATCTTTCTTATTTGTGGAATTGGACAAATATATATTCTTTATATTTTAATAATAGAAAGGGACATATTATAGAGGAAGATATCTACTTTTTTCCGTTTTTAAGAATGGAGGGGTACTGTTTGAGCCATACATCAAGAAAACAACGATTATATGAAGCACTGAATAGCGAAATTTATAAGTATCCGGAAAAATTAGCAGATTTCCTTGCTGAAGTTTTAGATTGTCCAATAACAATAGAGGATGCAAATCATCATTTAATTTCATATAGCAAACACAATGAAAATATTGATGAAGCGCGACTTTCTACCATTATTCAAAGAAAAGTACCAAATAAAGTAATCGATGGTTTATGGAAAAAAGGGATTATGAAAAAACTATTAGAAAGTGATAAACCCGTTATAATACCAGCAATTCCTAGTGTTGGTTTAGGAAATAGAGTTACTGTTTCTATTCGAGAAAATGATGAAATTTTAGGGTTTATATGGGCACATATAGAGGAAAAAACAATAAGAAACGATGATTTAGAGTTGTTTATTGAAGCTTCAAAATTTGCGAAAAAATATTTTTTATATGTCCGTAATAAAACAGGAAAAAGTAAAAAGCAGTATCGCGATTTTTTTTGGCAGTTGCTTTTGGGTGATTTTAAAGAAGAAAATAAAATTCATGAATTAGCAAAACAATTTGATATGAATTTAAGTGGAAAATTGTCCATTGTTATTATCGATTTTGAAAAAGTAGAATCTGTAACTGACTTGGTAAAAAAACATGCTTTTTATTTAGTGGAAACGCTGAGCAAAGTCAACATTGTTGGCCGTTTCTTTGATCAACATCAGCTCATTTTACTTGTTCAATTAAAAAAAGAAAACGATACAAAATCTGCTATTCATGAGTATATTCAGACATTTATTGATAGGCTTTGTAATCGACTACAAATCGATCATGTGATAGGAAGTAGTGGATTGATATATGATACTCCATCATCATTACATTATAGCTATAAGCAGGCCAATAAAGTATTAGAGCTGAAAAGGAAATTTCCTAACGAGCTTGAAAATGTTTATTTATATCAAGATCTAGGGATTTATCAATTTCTAGATGATTTATATCGAATTAGAATGAAAGAAAATTATCGAAATGAAGTCATTGAAAAGTTAAAAGAGTATGATGAAGAGAATAATACGGATTTACTAAATTCTTTACGAGTATATTTAAAAAATGATAGTAATGTTAACTTGGCTGCAAAAAAGATTCATGTTCACTCCAATACGATGAACTATCGCTTAAAGAGGATAGCTGAAATATGTGAGATTGATTTAAACGATTCAAGTCTTAAAACGAACTTATATCTTGATTTACTGATTCACAAAGTTTATCACTAATTGTGTAAATTCACAAACCCCCACTCTTAATTTTATTCTTTTAAATAATGAAATTATTTTAGAAAAGAATTATGATTAAAGTGTAAATTCAATTAGAGGAGATGTGGAGAGTATGATTATTGGGGTACCTAAGGAAATAAAAAACAATGAAAATCGTGTTGCTTTAACTCCTGCTGGTGTAGTGAACTTAGTTAATGCTGGTCAAACGGTTATAATAGAATCTGGTGCTGGTTTAGGCAGTAGTTTTTCTGATGATGAATATAGAGCAGCTGGTGCTGAAATAATTGAAAGCGCTTCAGAGGTATGGGCGAAAGCTGATATGATCATGAAGGTTAAAGAACCGCTTGAAGCCGAGTATAAATATTTCCGTAAAGGTTTAATCCTTTTCACATACCTTCATTTAGCAGCTGAACCTGAATTAACAAAAGCGTTAGTTGAAAATGAAGTAACGGCTATTGCATATGAAACAATTACTGTAAATAATACACTTCCTTTGCTTACACCTATGAGTGAAGTTGCCGGTCGTATGGCTGCACAAATCGGTGCACAATTTTTAGAGAAATCAAAAGGCGGTAAAGGCATTTTATTAAGTGGTATACCAGGTGTAAAACGTGGAAAAGTAACCATTATTGGCGGAGGTGTTGTTGGTGAGAATGCGGCTAGAGTAGCGATTGGTTTAGGTGCAGATGTCACGATTATCGACTTGAATCCAGCTCGCCTACGTCAATTGGAAGAAATTTTTGGTAACCAAGTTCAAACATTAATGTCAAATTCTTATAACATTGCAGAAGCTGTGAAGGAATCTGATGTTGTTATCGGTTCAGTATTAATTCCTGGTAGAAGAGCACCAAAACTTGTTACAGAGGAAATGGTTAAGTCTATGCAACCTGGTTCAGTTATCGTGGACGTTGCGATTGACCAAGGTGGAAACTTTGAAACGATCAATGAACCAACTTCACATGATAACCCAATTGAAGTAAAACATGGTGTACTACACTATGCAGTTCCGAATATTCCAGGTTCAGTTCCAAGAACAGCGACTGTTGGTCTAACGAATGTTACAGTACCATATGCTATTCAAATCGCTCAAAAAGGTGTAGAGAAAGCGATTGAAGATATTGCACCAATTAAAACAGGTGTTAATGTCATTGCTGGAAAAGTAACAAATAAAGCTGTAGCAGACGATCTTGGCTATGAATATGTTCCAGTCGATGAAGTAGTTAAATATGCAGTAACAGTTTAAAAAGTGAGGAGGGGCTGTAATCTGGACAGCTCCTCTTTTTTATTCAAAGGGGAGAAGAGCATGAAATTTGGTAGTTATCGGAATGCTTGGGTAGAAATTTCATTAGATGCTATACAATATAATGTAGCTTCATTTAAAAAATATATATCAAATAAGACGAAATTAATGGCGGTAGTAAAAGCTGATGGTTATGGCCATGGTAGTGTAGAAGTAGCAAAAGCCGCGCTTAAAGCTGGAGCGGACTATATTGCTGTTGCCATACTTGATGAAGCCTTAATATTACGAAGGGCAGGAATAGAAACTCCTATTTTAGTACTAGGTTATACTCCTCCTGAGTCCGTAAAAAAAGCAATTGAAAATGAAATAACGTTAACTGTTTTTACTAGCGAAGTAATTGATAAGATCCAAGAGGTAGCTAATAGATTAAAAACAAAAGTTAACATACATGTAAAGATTGATAGCGGAATGCACAGGATCGGGATAAAAGATCCGGAAGATGCATATGCACTTGTGCAAAAGATTGATTCAAATTTTGTTCATATAGAAGGGATTTATACTCATTTTGCAGATGCGGATAACCAAGATGGGACGTATACGAACTATCAATTTAATAAGTTTCTCGAAGTTGTAACATATTTAGAAAATAACGGTGTGTACATTCCCCTTAAACATTGTTGTAACAGCGCAGCGACCATTCAATTCCCCGAAATGCATTTGGATATGGTCCGTGTAGGTGTCAGTCTATATGGTTTATATCCGGAGGAACATTTAGAATCTTTCATTTCTTTACGTCCGGCTATGAGTTTAAAAACAAAACCTGTTTATTTTAAAACGGTTAAAGAAAAGGAACCTATTAGTTACGGATGCACGTTTGTACCGCAAGAAGATGCATTGATTGCAACGATGCCGATTGGATATGCGGATGGTTTATCACGATTGTTATCAAACAAAGGCTATGTTACCTTAAAAAATAAAAAGGCACCGATTGTTGGGCGAATCTGTATGGACCAATCAATGATAGATGTAAGTCATATTCCAAATGTAACAACCGACGATGTAATTACGATTTTTGGAGATCCGAAGGAAGGACATATTCCTATAGGTGAAGTAGCGAAGATCATGAATACCATTCATTATGAAACAGCATGCTTAATCGGACATCGTGTCCCTAGAGTATATTT
>CADBNU010000465.1 GCA_902796085.1 Heyndrickxia coagulans | reverse complement strand
TAATATAATTAAGGGGTGAACCATATGCAACTGCAAATTTTTAAAAATAGAGGAAAAGATTATGTTCGTATTGTAGAATCTTATCGAGATCTAAAAACAAAAAAACCGAAATTACGAGTCATCGAATCTTTCGGTAGTAAAGAAAAACTGTTAGCTAAAAATCCAAACGCAATTCAAGAACTTCAAGAAAAAGTTCAAAAAATGAATGCCGAAAAAAATGAGTCAAATGCATTGATTCTATCCCAGCGAGTACAACATTTTATTGAATCTGAAATTTCACGTTCATCGGGCAATGGAGCTCCTGTTCAGAATTATGGATTTGAAGTTTATCGTTACCTGTGGGATGAATTGAAACTGGACTATTTCTTTCAATACCGTCAAAAACGAGATACGGAAATTGAATTTCAGACACATATTCCTATTTCATTGATGACTTTTTCAAGATTATTATTTCCCAGTTCAAAATTAAGTACCTTTGAAGGAAAAGACCGTTTTGCCCATGAATTTCCTTGTGAACTTAAGCATTTGTATCGTTCACTTTCATTCCTTGCCTCTCAAAAAAATCGATTAGAAGAACATCTTCATAAACAAATTGCGAAGAAACTGAATCGGAATTTGGCCGTTGCTTTCTATGATGTGACTACATATTATTTTGAGTCTGTGTCTGTAGACACTTTAAAAAAATTTGGGTTCTCAAAAGATAATAAAGTGAACCAAGTTCAAGTTGTGATGGGGCTGTTAATTGATGAACACGGGATCCCTGTTAGCTATGAGCTTTTTCCTGGTAACACAAATGATTTTAAAACATTGGAACCAACACTAATGCGATTAAAAGAACAGTATGGAATCACAAAGTTAATTATTGTCGCTGATCGTGGCTTAAATTCTAAAAAGAATTTATTATTATTGAAATCACTTGGTTTTGAATACATCATGGCGTATAAAATCCGATCAGGATCAAAAAAAGCGAAAGAAATGGTTCTGGATGAATCAGGATATACTTACACTTCCCCTGAATTCAAATGGAAGAAAATTGACTTTCAATCTTCTTTCCGTACAGACGGAAAAACTCATAAAATCAACGATCAATTGTTAATTACTTGGTCATTGAAGAGACAACAAAAGGACCAAAAAGATCGGGAAAGAATTGTAGAAAAATCAAAGAGATTGGTTGAATCAAAATCACAAATGAAGGCAGAAATGAAAAAAGGCGGGAAGAAGTATGTTCAATTAAGCCTATGGGATGATAACCAAATCACTTTTAACGAGAAGCAACTTGAAATAGATAAACAATTTGATGGCTACTATGGTATCCAATACAGTGACTCTTCTTTAACACCAGAACAGGTTTTAAATGCCTATCATGGACTCTGGAAAATTGAAGAAAGTTTCCGAGTGCTAAAAAGTAATTTTGAAGCTCGTCCCATTTATGTTTGGACCGAAGAAAGCATTCAAGGCCACTTTGTTATTTGTTATCTGGCTTTAGTCATTCAACGATTATTGGAATATTATCTTCATCAGAAGGGAAAAAATTATTCCACGGAGAAAATACAGGATGCCATCCGAAGTGCAACAATCACTAAACTGAACGTTGATGAGAGAGAAATTTTTATAAAAAATAAAGCCGATGATGTCTTTTCTGATATTTTATCAACACTTCATTTAAAGGATATTCCGGCTTATGGTCAAAAAGACAAAAGAACAAATGCATATCTACAAATAAAAAAATAAAAAACTCCTCAAAAACACGATTATACAGCTGTTTTAGGGGAGTTTTTGTTCTTTTGACCGTCAATGTCGGAAGTTAGCGCTTGAGTAATATTTTCGAGTGTGTAAACTTTTTCAAGTACCCTGGTAAAAAACTTTTTTAGGACAACCCCTAAACTAAAAATATTGAAATTCATTTGGAAAATCTTTCTAAAAAATTGTACATAAATCGATTATCTGACAAAAACTATTCCCCTATTAAAATTAAATTCGATAAAAGACTAAAAAACCCTTCCCCTTCTTAGACTTTACAGCAGCCCCTAATTAATCTAAAGCTCGTTTAATCTCCTATGTTATTTATCCTATCTCACATTCTAACAATTGGTCCCCACAATTCACAGTGCCACTAGCATAAGAATTAATTTTCACCTTTTTTTCAGAGATATTAGTAATTACTAACAGGGTAACAGTGTCTAGGTTTTTTTCTTTTAATAACTTCAAATCAACATGTATTAAGTTATCTCCTGGTTTTACATGTTTCCCCACTTCTATACACGTTTCAAAACCCTCACCATTCAATCCTACTGTGTTTAATCCAATATGAATTAATATTTCGATTCCTTCAACTGATTTTATTCCAATAGCATGTTTTGTTGGATAAAGTTGTATAACTTCACCTTCTACAGGAG
>CADBNU010000464.1 GCA_902796085.1 Heyndrickxia coagulans | reverse complement strand
CCCTTTTATTTCAATTATGGCCATAGTCTGTTTAATAGACGAGGGAATGGAATAGTTTCCCTTACATGTTCTGTGCCAGTAATCCATGCAACGGTCCGCTCTAATCCTAATCCAAAACCGGAATGAGGTACCGCACCATACTTACATAGATCTAAATACCAGCCATATGCATCTAATGATAAGTTGTGTTTTTCAAGTGCTGATTTCATTAACTCATAGTCATGTATCCGTTCTGATCCACCGATAATTTCACCATAACCTTCAGGAGCGATTAAATCTGCACATAAGACAACATCATCGCGCTCTGGATGTGGTTGCATATAGAACGGTTTAATATCTTTTGGATAATTGACGATAAATACTGGTTTATCAAATGAATTAGCGATTGCCGTTTCATGTGGTGCCCCAAAATCATCGCCCCACTTAATATCCTCAAAACCTTGTTCTTGTAAAAACTTAATCGCTTCATCGTATGTAATTCTAGGGAAAGGAGGTTTTACATTTTCTAATTTTGATATATCACGACCTAATGTTTTTAACTCTAATGCACAATTTTCCAATACTGATTGAACAATATAAGAAACATATTGTTCTTGAATTTCTAAACTTTCTTCATGAGAGGTAAATGCCATTTCCGGTTCAATCATCCAAAACTCAATTAAATGACGACGGGTTTTTGATTTTTCAGCACGGAATGTTGGTCCAAATGAAAACACTTTTCCGAATGCCATGGCTGCAGCTTCCATATATAATTGTCCACTTTGGGAAAGGAATGCATCTTCATCAAAATATTTTGTATGGAAAAGTTCTGTTGTACCTTCTGGTGCACTGCTTGTCAAAATTGGTGGGTCAATTTTAATAAAGCCTTGTTTATTGAAAAATTCATAAGTTGCACGAATAATTTCATTTCGGATTTTCATATTGGCATGTTGTTTTTTCGAACGTAGCCATAAGTGACGATGATCCATTAAAAATTCTGTACCATGTTCTTTTGGTGTTATTGGATAATCATGGGCTTCGTGAATTAATTCAATATTCGTTACACCTAATTCATATCCAAACGGTGAACGAGAATCTTCACGGACTATACCAGTTACATAAAGTGAAGATTCTTGCGTAATGGACTTAGCTAATTTAAAGACTTCTTCAGACACTTCTGCTTTAACAACAACTCCTTGAATAAATCCTGAACCGTCTCGAAGTTGTAGAAAAGCAATTTTACCGCTAGAACGTTTATTAGCCAACCAAGCACCAATGGTTACTTCTTGTCCTACATAGTTTTTTACTTCCGCAATTGTTGTTTTCACAAAATTCCCTCCAAAACAATATCTGTAAATAGTCCTTTTTCATTATAACGTTCAATTAAGTGTCAAGCAATGTTTACCAACGGATCTTCCTTGTTTTTTTCAAACATCTCTTGATGTCGCTAAATTGATTCGTATATAAGAAAAAGGTCGGCCCTTTTTAACACGTTACTTCTATGTTAAAAGGACAGACCTTTACATTTATTGCTCCATTTTTTCTTCTACAAATTTTTTTATTCGATTAGCTGCTTCTATTAACTCCGCTTCACTCGTTGCATAAGAAACGCGAATACAATCAGGCGCACCAAAACCCGTTCCAGGTACAACGGCAACATGAGCTTCTGTTAATAGAGCCGTTGCAAACTCATCTACTGTATGATATCCACATAAGGTTGCAGCTTCTTTCACATTAGGAAATAAATAAAATGCGCCCTTTGGTTTTATACATGTAATACCCGGAATATTAACGAGAGCTTCATGGAACTTTTCTAGACGTTTTTCAAACTGAATTCGCATTTTTTCTACTACATCTTGTGGACCGTTTAAAGCTGCAATTGCTCCATATTGACTATGTGTAGTCGGATTTGACGTGCTATGACTAGCAATGGACGTCATTTGCTTAATTAATTCCTTGTTACCAACAGCATAACCTATTCTCCAGCCGGTCATGGAATACGCCTTAGATAGTCCATTGATGATAACTGTCTGTTGTTTTAATCTTTCTGATAGTTGAGCAATCGAAATATGTTTTTGACCATCATAAACTAATTTCTCATATATTTCATCAGAAACAATAAGAAGATTATGTTGTAAACAAATATTGCCAAGTTCAAGAAGTTCACTTTCTGAATAACACATACCCGTTGGATTGGATGGTGAATTAATAATGATTGCTTTCGTTTTCTTCGTAATAGCCGCTTTTAATTGACTGGCAGTCATTTTAAATTCAGTAGTTTCATTGGTTTCTATTATTACAGGGACTCCGCCCGCCAATTTGACTTGCTCTGTGTAACTTACCCAATAAGGAGCAGGAATGATCACTTCATCGCCATCATTTAATAGAGCTTGAAATAAAGTGTAAAGTGCATGCTTTGCTCCATTTGTAACAATTATTTCTGAGGAATCATATTTTAAACCTTGATCCTTTAATAACTTATCTATAATGGCTTGTTTTAATTCTTCTAATCCACCTGTTGCAGTATATTTTGTTTTTCCTTCTAGTAAAGCATGATAGGCTGCCTCAATAATATGATCTGGTGTGTTGAAATCAGGTTCCCCTGCTCCTAATCCAATTACGTCAACACCTTGAGCTTTTAATTCTTTAGCTTTTGCAGTAATAGCTAGAGTAGCTGATGGAGTTAAAGTTTTTGTTCTTTCCGCTAAATCCATAATTCAAAATCCTCCTCACCGGAATTCACCATTAACAATAAATTATATTAAATTATAAATTATAAACTCTATACCATTCACCTTTATAATAATCTAAATATAATATGCTGTGCCGATTTTTTTGGTCTTTATACGTAATTTCATAAGCTGGAGCATCTTCTACGATGGCCAACTTAATACTAATGATATTTTTAGGTCGTTTATCAGAAGAAAAATTATCCAACTTATGAATGAGAGTGGTTACCTCTTTTTCAGACAAACCTTCAGTCGCTTTTTTAACGATCATTTCTTTTTTTTCATCTACTGGAACCCAAATATGGATCTTTTCACCCTTTTTATTTTTTCCTTGAATCACATAATATTCGTCAAGATAATGGAACCAATCAACAGAATCTACTTCTGCTAGACTGGCTTCCTTTTTAGCCCTTTCAACAGCTACTTCTTCACCTTTTTTTATCGACGATGTTGCCGAATAGTAGACAATGATTAGTCCAATTACGATTAAAAATAGCGATGAAAATATACCAATGAGTATACGTTTCTTCATATTACACACCTTTTCTTATATAAAAAATTATACACAAGATTTAAAGTTTCCAAAGGAATTCCTTAGTCTGAAAAGCCAATTTTGGTTATCGGTATCCCGATAAATCATAATATGTCTAGTTTTGAAGTTACTAAAATTTCCCTATATTATATCAAAAATCAAAGAAAAGGATAAGATATTTTCGGCAATATAATAAAAAACTTTATAAATGTCTAATCAAGGTCTAATTCACCCTTATTTTTTTCTAATTGCTTACATAGTTTTTGTAGGCTTACTGTTTTGATTGATACACCAGGTAAGGATTCTAGAAAAGCATGACCATAATTTGTAGCATAGATTCTTTTATCAAAAATAATCACACTTCCTGCCTTTGACTTTAATTTAAAAAATTTGACTAAACTTAGTTTTAAGCGGAGGACAGCATCCGGTAACGATAATTCGTAAAATGGACTTTTCCCCATACTTTTAATTACTTTAAACTGCTTAGCAAATACTGGATCATTAGGAGATGTAAAAGGTAATCTTGCGATAATTAATGCATCTACTATACCTTCAATTAGTAGGCCTTCTATATGCGTTGCTGTGGTGAACAATATTGCTTTTTCAAAACGATTAAATTGTTTGGCAAGTCGATGAATACTACCACTGGATACTCCTTGGGCAAGTAACACAAATTCCTCTAACGTTTCACTATCTTTTATTAAATTGTACGTATCCTTTAACATTTCATATGAACTAAAGGAAATCATTATTCTCCCTTGTAATGTTTGAGCTATTGCAATGATATGATTACTAATCACTTCTACATATTCTTCTTCTGATATATCGACTACGTTTGGAATATCATTTAACGCATACAAATGAACATCTGTTTCCGTATTCAGTTGCGTTTGAAATTGTTTTTGTACAAACGGAAACGATTCAAGACCTAATTGCTTGCTTATAAAGGTAAATGAATTTTTAATGGTTAAAGAATTCGAGATAAATAAAATTGCTTTTTTTGACATATAGAAATTCGCCAATTGTTCATGGATAGATAAAAATTGACTTTTTATGACCATACTTGTTTGCGCACTTTTTAAATCCGCTTCTCCAAAAATAATTCGTTGTTGATCCATTTGCATTATAAATTCATCATGCATATCTTTAAACATTGTTAGTTGGTTAAGAATATAGGCAAAATCTTCTACTAAAAGTTTTTCATTATCGTTAAAGTCTTTATATAAATCAATTAATGCTGATAAACGATCGAAAAGGCTATTATATAAATTTTTATACGCATCATAAACGCGTTCCCAACTATATAAAAGACTGTTATTTTCTCGAATATGGAATTGACAACTCATTTTACCCTGATTTGTGTTTTTCTTCAATTTTAATAAATAGTTATAACATAATAAGAAAAATTCATCGCTTTTAGCTGATAATTCCAAATAATATTGGTAAATCAATTCTGTTGAATGTTTGACAAAGATGCCTTTATCTCGTATTAACCTTTCTATTCTACCTAATATTTTTAATTGATCGGGATTCCCAAGTTGGTTTAAATAATACTTTACTGAAGAATAACTTAATCTTTTCCCAAAATATTTAATCGCATTTTTTTCAAAAAGATGTGCGTCATCAATAATACAATAGTTTATATTGATCATTTGTGAATTTGGATTCGTCAGATGAGACATTAAAAAATGATGATTCGTAATAATTACTTGTGCTTCTCGAGCATTGCTCAACGCTTTTTTATAGAAATCATGTTTAAGCCATGGATTATACTTTTCTGCTTCTGTTAACGGAATTTCAGATAGCTTTTCCAAAAACTGTAGACCTGCACTAGACAAGTTAATCTCACTTACATCTCCTGTATTTGTTTCCGTAAGCCAAACGAGCATCTGCATTTTTGTAATAATTTCATCGTAATTTTGACTATCATCTTTCAATACTTTTTCGAACTTCCATAGATTTAAATATTGCTTTTTACCTTTCAATAACTGTATTTGAATTGGGACATGTAATATTTCTTTTAATTTCGGCATGATTGTTTCAGTAATCATTTGCTGATTGCTTACGGACGCTAATGAAATGATTACAGGTTCTTTCTTGATTATAGATATAAAAGAAGCCGCAATTAAATATGATAATTCTTTATTATAGTGTATATCCGGTTCAACTAATGCCAATTCCCCATCATTTAAACATTTTATAATATATTTTATTAAACTCATCTCTTCCGAAGATAGTGTATGATTTTTTACAAGGTCTTCAATTTTTAATATTTGATTGTTATTATTTATCGACGGTCTAGCTTTAT
>CADBNU010000463.1 GCA_902796085.1 Heyndrickxia coagulans | reverse complement strand
TAAAATGTACTTTTTGATAAATCAAACACAAGCCACATTGCCGCAACTGTATACATACTGTCCCCAATATTGGTTACCAAACGCCCCAATATCAAGAATAAAAAGTTTTTATTTTTCAATACGCTTAACATCGTTAATACCTCTATTCATTTAACAGGACTGTTTAGCTTTTTGATAAAACGGTTCCTTTTTCACTTAGCAATTTCAAAAGTTCATCAGGATCTGGAAGCCCCGCTTCAGTTTGAACAATTTCCCCACTTGATGCTTTTATTCCCAAGCTGGTAGTATTAACAAAAATATGCCCGAACTCTTTTATAATTTTTACATTTTTTTGTACAGCAGGATTATTCCACATTTCATTGTTCATGTTTGGAGCAATATATATAGCCTCTGAATAATTAAGTACACTTAAACTTAAAAGGTCATTGGCAGCTCCGTTAGCTATTTTTGAAAGCGTAGCCGCAGAAGTAGGAAGTATAAGGAAACGATCTATTTCGTTTACTAGTTCTACGTGTAAGATTTTAGAAGAACAATCAGAAAAAACATTCTCATAAACTCCTTGAACAAAAGGCCTTATAGCTCGCGGAGATAGGAATCGTTGAGCATTTTCTGTCAAAATAACATCTATGTCATATTCGTCGCGTAAAGTATAGATAAATTGAGGAAGGTTGATTGCACCAATTGTACCTGTAACCCCTAACAACATCTTTTTTTTACCCATAAATGGAGTCCTCCTCTACAAGGTTTAGATATCTCTTAAGGTTTTGTTTTATTGGCGGACATGGAGTTTTTTCCGCTTCAATCCGTTCTAAAGGGCAAGCATTTCCTTGACAGGCAGGTCTAAAATAGCATTTAGTGCAATTCGGATCTTCATTAGCTCCTCCGGAAAGCCAAAGTGAGAGCCTTTCTTCATATAATTCCATTTCTCCATTCTCTTTAATATCGCCAACGTGATTTAACGGGTTATTAAATGCAACTGTACATTTGTATACCATCCCATCTGATCCAATAACATAAGAATTTGGATTTGATGCATAACATTCTGAACCCCCAGGCTCCATAAATCCTTTATAAAAATTAAAATTAAATCCTTGTTCTTGTGCATATTCATAATAGGGAAATAAATCTTTGGTATTACATAAATGAATATTACTAGATTGTTCTCCTTTTAAATTGAGAACAGGGATAAAATGCATTAAAAATCTAGGATCATCTTTAAACAAATCTCTCATTAAATCTATATAATCATACATCACTTCAGAAACATCTTTACTGATATTTGATCTTAGAAGTATAGAATATTCATAACTTGTGTTTTTTAAATTGACCAAATTTTCAATAATTTTATTAAATGTTGGACCCCCGTCTTTTTTTATTCTTTGTCTATCATGAGTTTGACTATTACCATCCAAAGTAATTTGAAAATTACTAACATTAAGTTCTATTAACTTCTTAAATTTTTCCTCATCTAAATTATATCCATTTGTTGTTATATCTGCAAAATAATCTACCTTATTTTTATTACACAACACTTTAATTTCTTCAGACAGTTCTTGGATTACATTAAAAGATTCTAAGGGCTCTCCTCCAAACCAAGATATATTTAAATTTTTGTAGCTCACCAATTCTTTTTCAAGAAAATTCAAAATCCCCTTTTTTACATGAGTTTTCATTTCCTTTTTTAAAAAATCCTCGTAGCAGTAAATGCATCGAAAATTACAGTCTTCATTTGGCAACAGGATTAAATGCAATGTTCGATTTTCTGATAATAACTTAAATTTTTGAGCAGTTGCTTTTTTATACTCATCTGTGTCATATCTTACAATAAATCCTTTGTTATATAAAAGATCAATCCACTTATCACCTTTTTCAAATTTTATTTCTCTTCTATGCAATATATTTAGTACTTTTTCTTTTGTTCCATTTGAAAATTTGATAATTTCCCCAGTATAAGAATTATAAAGCTTAATTTCTTCATTGTTTTTTTTGAGTATAATATTAAATCTTGATGGCTTTAACTTAATCTTTTCCAACACATGAATTTGGTTTTTGTTTCTATTAAACAAAAGTATTCCCCCTTATAGCTTTTAAAAAATTGCTAGAGTCAACTTTATATTCTATCTCTGATGTATTTGTCTAAAAGGGTGTTAAAGGAAGTGAGCAAAGTTTTTTGTTTAAGTGTGCAATTAAATTCTTTTTAGAAAAAAATTAAATTGAGGATGTTGTGTACATTGAACTTGATCAATATACCTAGAGGTCTGGGGTGAAATTATTCAGAAGTAATTTAAGAAAATTGTTCAGAGTGAGATACCAAAGACTTATGACTTATGATGATTATTCATCTTTGGTACCTCATTCATTAAAGGCTAAATACATCTACTAACAGAGAACATTAATTCTATGTCCACTATTTCGGTTACCTAGATTTTCTTTTTTATTTTTCATTTTTATTCACCTCCTTAAAGAACATAGATAAATTTTTTTTGTATTACACTTTAAATATACCACCCTAAAATTCCAATAGTCAACTTTTTTTCAAATTTTTTCAAGTTAATATCTAGTTTTCTCTTCCTAATTTTCTATATTCATTTAATATTCTTCGGATCAAGCGCATCGCGGAGTCCGTCGCCTAAGAAGTTAAAGCACAACACAGTGAGCAGGATCATCAGGCCCGGGAACAGCGGGTACCACCACGCCTGGATCATGATCGTAAAGTTCTGTGCGTCCTGAAGCATATTGCCCCAGCTTGCCATCGGCGGCTGAACCCCGAATCCAAGATAGCTTAATGCCGATTCCGCAAGGAT
>CADBNU010000462.1 GCA_902796085.1 Heyndrickxia coagulans | reverse complement strand
TCGGCTCAATTCTTATTAAGGTATTTTAGTTAATTTACATTACTTTGGAAAAACTAGAAAAAATCAATTTATCAAAGTAAGGAATTGTTCATTATAAAAAAAGGAACTATTTGTTTACTGAAAGGAGAGAAGTAAGAATGAGCAAAAAAATCTTAGTTGTTGATGATGAGAAACCAATTGCAGATATTTTAGAGTTTAATTTAAAAAACGATGGATATGAAGTGATATGTGCTTATGATGGTGCTGAGGCTTTAAAACTTGTAGAGGAACATACACCGGACTTAATATTGTTAGATATTATGCTTCCAGAAAAAGATGGGATGGAAGTTTGTAAAGAAGTGAGAAAAAAATACGACATGCCCATTATTATGTTAACAGCTAAGGATTCTGAGATTGATAAAGTCCTTGGTCTCGAATTAGGTGCTGATGATTACGTAACGAAACCATTCAGCACACGGGAAATTTTAGCTCGTGTAAAAGCCAATCTTCGTCGCCATCAACAAATTGCAACAGCGAACCAAGAAAACGAGTCAAATGAAATTGCAATTGGTTCGTTAGTTATTCATCCAGATGCGTATATTGTTTCTAAACGGGGGGAAACGATTGAACTTACGCACCGCGAATTTGAACTTTTATATTACTTAGCGAAACATCCTGGACAAGTTATGACTCGTGAACATTTACTGCAAACGGTTTGGGGTTATGACTATTTTGGTGATGTTCGTACTGTTGATGTAACCGTTAGACGCTTACGTGAAAAAATTGAAGACAATCCAAGTCATCCAGGCTGGTTAGTTACCCGTCGAGGAGTAGGTTATTATTTACAAAATCCTGAGCAGGAGTAAAAGTAACGAATGAAAAAATTCTCAATCCTTTCGTCAATTCGCTTAAAGTTTATTCTCTTTTTTGTATTACTTATTCTAATTGCAATGCAAATTATTGGAGTTTATTTTGTACGTGAATTGGAATTGAAACTTACAGCGAACTTTAAAGAATCGATATTAAATCGTGTCAATTTATTAAAATATAATATTGAACAAGAATTATTGATTGAACGTAATGAGGAAGGGATTAATACATTAAGAGATGAAATTCGCACATTATTATCTGAAAACACGTCCAACGATATTCAACTAATTATGGTTTATGATAAGAACTCCAGGGTATTAGCCACTTCGGATCAAAATAACCAAGGAATCGTTGGACAAAAAACGACGGATAAAAATGTATCTCGTACTATTGTTACAGAGTCAAAGATCCAAAATACATTACAAAATGAAAATAATGAACGGATATTGTACTTATATGTTCCCATTCATGTGAATGGACAAGTGGAAGCTGTATTATACATTGAAGGGGATATCGAACAAGTTTTCAGTCAAATTCAAGTTATAACCGGCGTTTTAGTAACGGGAACATCCATTGCTTTAGGGATTACGGCAGTATTGGCTGTCTTTGTTGCCCAAACAATTACAAGACCGATTATGGATATGAAAAGACAAGCTCAAGCAATGGCAAGAGGAAATTTCTCCCGGAAAGTGAAAGTTTACGGAAATGACGAAATTGGCCAATTAGCCGAAGCATTTAATTATTTATCAAGGAAACTAAAAAATGAACAGGCAAAAACAGATAGTGAAAAGCGCAAACTTTCCTCTATTTTAAAATATATGACGGATGGTGTTATCTCGACTGATCGTAGAGGTAAAGTAATATTAATAAATGAAGCAGCTGAATATATGCTGAATGTTTCACGTGAAACAGTAATTTCGAAATCAATTATTTCAGTATTAGGTTTGGAAGGTCAATATACTTTTGAAGAATTAGCTGAAGAAACGGAGTCGGTTATTCTTGACTTTAGCACAAAAGAGAATCCATTCATTCTTCGTGCGAATTTCTCTATTATTCAAAAGGAAACAGGTTTAATGAACGGTTTAATCGTTGTGTTACATGATATTACGGAACAGGAAAAAATTGAACGAGACCGGCGAGAATTTGTTGCAAATGTGTCTCATGAACTGCGTACGCCGTTAACGACGATGCGAAGTTATCTTGAGGCCCTATCTGAAGGAGCATGGCGAGATAACGAAATAGCACCGAAGTTTTTACACGTTACACAAAACGAAACGGAACGAATGATTCGCTTAGTCAACGATTTATTACAATTGTCGAAAATGGATAGTAAAGACTATGTATTAAATAAATCAAGTATTGATTTTTGTAAGTTTTTCCATCACATTATTGATCGCTTTGAAATGTCGAAGGATCAAAATGTTGAGTTTGTTCGTAAAATCCCAGACACTGAAATTATCGTGGATATTGACCAAGATAAAATTACGCAAGTATTAGATAATATCATTTCAAATAGCATTAAGTATTCACCAGATGGTGGCAAAATTATTTGCAAGGTAATGATGTATCATGAATTTATAGAAGTGAAAATAGCGGACCAAGGTGTTGGTATACCGAAGGAAAATCTCCATCGGATTTTTGATCGCTTTTATCGAGTGGATAAAGCGCGAGCAAGACGTTTTGGTGGGACAGGACTAGGACTTGCGATTGCAAAAGAAATGATTCAGGCTCACAACGGCCAGATTTGGGCAACAAGTACCGAAGGAAAAGGGACAACCATTCATTTTACTCTCCCTTTTGATCGTAAAAAAGGGGATGATTTTTATTGAAAATTGAACAAATAAAAACGATCGTATTAACAGGTTTGGTTTTATTGAGCATTGTTTTGTTTTGGAAAATCGTTACTTTTCAACAAAATTATGGATTTGCTCGAGATAATCAGGAGTATGTGAATGAAGTAAACATAGATAAGAAAAAAGATATTAAAGAATTAGTTTATCCAATGAAGGTTGTTTATCGAGTCGATGATGATGTATATAAAGGTACGCAAAATATGGAGGATATTACTAAAATCGTCAATGAACTCCATAAGTGGGAGTTCTATTCTTTTCAAAATAGTACGGATGAATTTAATTATAAATTTAGAGATATCGCCGACAACCAAGTAATGATCTTTCAGTATCCTGGAGATATTCCATTTAGCTTAACCAAATCCATTTTTAATGTGACTGTAGAATCACAAGAGATTCCAGAGCAAGCAGTATTTAACCAAATATTTATCTTTAGAAGTGATGTCATAAATGATGATGGTGTTGTATATTTTGCTACTTCTGACCTTCGATCTGTTATTAAAGCGAGAGTAAAACACAATTACTTAGAAGATTTCCAAAAGGTAATGGATGAATTTGAAAATAAAGGTTATGACTATATTGCTCTAAGCAATAATATAGGAAAATATATATATGTGCAGAATGAGGAAATGAAGTTACCAATATTTCAGTTTCACACGCAAAAGTTATCTTACGATTTATTTAAAGAAGCACTATTTCCTGATCCGAATTTTGTCAAACAAGAAGGTAATTCGTTTACCGATGGAACAAGCTTGTTAAAATTCAATGTGGTTACGGATAGTTTTACTTATGTTAATACATCGATCCCAGAAAATACAGAAGAAAATATTAGTGATATGATCTCGACAAGTGTTCAATATATAAATAGTCACAGTGGCTGGACAGATTCTTATTATTATTCAAATGCTTTCCAAAAACCAAATAAAGTCGTGTTTCAATTATATTTAAAAAACTATCCAGTGGCGAACGATCATTCACGAATGGAACTTGAAATCGGTGATAATAAGGTTCATTCCTATAAACGGCCATTTGTAGAATATGTATCTTTTGCTAGTGAAAATATTACGATTGAATCAGGAGAGAAGATTATTGAAAAATTAAATACTGATAATATTAAATTTGATGACTTGGCAATTTTTTATAGTTATGGCCCTAAAAAAGTTATGCAACCTTCCTGGTTCTATAAACAGAATAATAGTTGGCGTAAATACTCCGACGAAACTACTAGGAGGGAGTAATAATGGATTGGAGTAGGGCAAAAACAATATTTATTATTACATTTCTATTACTAGATCTATTCCTGATTCAACAATTAATTAGTCAACGAAATGAAAATACCTTTGATACGATTGAAGAGATTACCATTGATGAGAGACTAGAAGCGCAAAACATTCAAGTTAATGACTTACCAACTGAACCAACATCGGCGCCCTATTTGGAGGCAGAAGTAAAACAAATAGGTATTAATGATCTCGAAACGGACCAACAAAAGATCGTCAATTTCGGTTCAGGTATTAAAGTTGAAATGAATACACCAATTCCCCTTAAGGAGGATTGGGAAATAGAAGATGTAGATGAATTTATACATTCACAAGCCTTAAATGGTAACCAATATAAGTATGGGGATTATAATGAAGAAAAAAATGAAATTATCTATTATCAAGTCTTTAATGGTCAAATGTTATTTAATAACGAGAGTTCACAAATTGTCATTCAGCTTAATAAAAAAAATGAAATTGTATCCTACACACAAAATATGCTGGAAAATATAAAAGAAATACAAAAGCAAAATATTATTACAGCAAAGCAAGCATTGAGTATTTTATTAAGCAAAAATTTACTTCAGGCCGAAAGTACAGTATCGAATGTAGAACTTGGCTATTATTCTCTTGTTTCAAGTGAACCCAATCAATCGCAAAGTCAATCTCAACTTTTAGCTCCAACTTGGCGGATTACTTTAAATGGTGAAGTTGAATATTTTATTAATGCAATCGAAGGTCATGTTTTTAATGAGCAAAGAGTAATTGTTGAGTGATTGAATAAAGTGCAACTTTTTCAAAAAAGAAAATTGTGATATGATGAATATAGCTGAAGGCTGGTAGATGAGAGGTCTACTAGCCTTTCCAATTAAGTGCGGTTTTTTTATAGAATAGTAGTTTTATAGTTACATAACGATATTGATTTTTGGAGTGAACCTAAATGGCGTTAAACTTTAGCGTATTGGCAAGCGGTAGTACTGGAAATGCAATTTATGTTGAAACTGAAAAAAAAGCATTTCTTATCGATGCTGGATTTAGTGGGAAGCAAATGGAATCTTTATTTCAACAAATTAATCGCTCTCCGAAGGATTTGGATGGCATTTTAGTCACACATGAACATTCCGACCATATTAAAGGAGTCGGTATATTAGCAAGAAAATATAATCTTCCTATTTATGCAAATGAAAGAACATGGCAAGCGATGTCTCGTTCTATTGGCGAAATTCCAACGGATTTAAAATTTATCTTTGATATGGAATCGGTAAAAACATTTGGAGATTTGGATATTGAGTCCTTTGGTGTATCCCATGATGCAGCAGAACCTATGTTTTACATATTCCATCATAGTGGTAAAAAGCTTGTTATTATAACAGACACAGGATATGTAAGTAATCGAATGATTGGTACGATAAAAAATGCCGACTATTATGTGTTTGAAAGTAATCATGATGTTGAAATGTTACGAATGGGAAACTACCCTTGGAATTTAAAAAGAAGAATTTTAAGTGATGTTGGTCACGTATCGAATGAAGATGCAGCTTTGGCAATGAGTGAATGTATTGGTGACAGGACAAAAGGAATTTACTTAGCTCATTTAAGTAAAGATAATAATATGAAAGAATTAGCAAGGATGTCTGTTACCCAAGTCTTGGAACAACAAGGTTTTGTCGTTGGTGAACAATTTTCTTTATACGATACCGACCCAAAGACACCAACGACGCTAAAAGCGGTATAAAAAGAAGAAGGTCATTTGTTGTTATTCAATTAAAAGAATAAGTATAAGAGGCTGTTCGTGATAACTCGAACAGCTTTTTTGTTTATACATAAGAAGGAAGAAAGTAGGCAATAATGCTTATAAAAAGAAGTGATAAAGGGGAATGACGAATGAGTGAACGAAACCAAGATGAATATAATCATTTTTCCGATGATCAAAAAAGGAAAAAACGAAAAGGGGGATATTTTTTCTCTAGTCTTATAGGGGCAATGATAGGCGCATTATCAATTATTTTATTTCTGCAATTTTCAAATAATGGTTCGAATAGTCATGTTCCTATAAAGGATTCAAATACAAGGATGGAAAACCAAAGTCAAACAATTGAACAAATTTCCTATGAAGTAGATACCAGTGTAACAAAGGCAGTCGAAAAAGTATTTGATGCAGTAGTAGGAATTACAAATTTACAAGGGGGAAGTTTTTGGTCCCAAGCTCAAGAGGCAGGAACTGGATCGGGTGTCGTTTATAAAAAACAAGGTGACTCTGCTTATATTGTGACGAACCATCATGTTATTGAAGGAGCAAATCAAATTGAAGTAACGTTATCAGATGGAACTAAGGTGGATGCGGAATTACTTGGCAGTGATGTTTGGACAGATTTAGCCATTTTAAAAGTAGATGGAGAGGCAGTAAAAGCAGTGGCGCCTTTTGGTAATTCCGATACGTTAAAACTTGGAGAACCAGTTACTGCCATTGGTAACCCATTGGGTTTAGCATTTGCTGGTTCCATTACCCAAGGGGTGATCTCCGGGTTAGATCGAACCGTACCGATGGATTTTAATGGTGATGGCTTAATTGATTGGAATGCTGAGGTCCTACAAACCGATGCAGCTATAAATCCCGGTAACAGTGGCGGTGCACTTATTAATATTGCTGGTCAAGTAGTTGGAATTAATACTATGAAGATTGCCCGTCAAGAAGTGGAAGGCATTGGTTTTGCCATTCCTGTCAATAGTGCAATACCAATAATTGAAGACATTGAACAATTTGGAAGAGTTAAACGGCCGTATATTGGAATTTCTTTACAAGAATTAAGTGATATTTCAATATATCATCAACAGCAAACATTGCATCTCCCAATCAATGTAAAATCTGGCATTCTTATTGCAGGAGTAGAGCAAGGAAGCCCAGCTGATAAAGCAGGATTAAAGCAATATGATGTCATAGTTAAATTAGACGAACATGAGGTGCACTCTATTATCGAGTTTCGCAAATACTTATATAAAGAGACACAAATAGGTGATTCAATTAGAGTCGGATACTACCGTAATGGGAAATATGGTGAAACAACCATAACATTAACGGAAAATAAAGACTAGATCACATTTAACTTGTAAAAATGTTAATTTTTTCTTGATTTAAAAGGGTGTCTTTTTGGTAATAAGTGAAGGGAATAAAGGGGGAATGGTTATAATTTACGGTTGTTAAGAACATGCAGAATACGTATTAGAAGAAATGGTTATCGAGACTGAAGAACTACCAAGATTGAACCGATTGTGTGGAAAAGTTACCAACAGATATTTGTGGATATTGTGGAAAACTTGAAGAATATATAGTAGCGAACGAATATTCTCACACCAAATGTGGACATCGGGTGTTGATATGTGGATAACTTTTGTGGAAAAACTGTTTGTAAGTTGTACATAAGCTGTAAATATGTTGTTTATAAAGTTTGGGA